>NZ_JBLYUB010000018.1:0-158692 GCF_049999945.1 Planosporangium spinosum
GTCCGCCGACGCCACCCGGCCCGGCGACAACACCCCCCGGATCATGCGTGCTACAGGGGCAGTCAGTCATACCGGGCCGAGCGACCGAGCAGTCCCCGGCTGGGGACGATCAAAAAGGTAACGGGCGGTCCAGCCGCGTTCGGGGCCTTCCTGCAGGACGAAGATTAGGCCGGTCACCGCGATCGCGGAGACCAGAGCGCCGGTGGTGTCGAATCGGTGGGGCGAGGTCTCGCGGGAGTTGGGGACCGACTTGAGCGTCATGGCCAGGGCCGCGGCGACGAGGACGGCCGGTAGGACGAACAGCCAGCGCCAGTCGGCGACGTCGACGAGGAGCGCGGACAGGAACATGCCCAGGATGCCGCCGCCTCCGGCGATGCCGGTCCACACGCCGATCGCCTTGCCGCGCTGTTGTTCGGGGAAGGTGGAGGTGATGACGGCAAGCGTGATCGGCATGATCATTGCGGCGCCGATACCGCCGGCCGCGCGGGCGGCGAGCATCACTTCCGCATTCGGGGCCAGTCCCGCAACGGCGGTGGCGATGCCGAAGACCCCCAGTCCGGCGATGAGCATGGGCTTGCGGCCCAGGCGGTCGCCCAGTGCGCCGAGCGGCAGCAGCAGCGCTGCCAGGACCAGGGTGTAGATGTTGATGATCCACAGGACCGTGCTCTGGGACGCGCCGAATTCCACAGCCATGTGGGTCTGCGCGACATTGAGTCCGGTCACCGAGGCGATGACCGCCATCAGGGCGATGGAGACGGCGGTAAGGACCTTGCGCAGCTGACGTGCGTCGCGGAAGCCCTCCCCGCTGGCCTGCGCGGCTCGTGCGGGCTGGTTTGTACTCATGGATTTCCTCTCAAAGGGCATGCCGAGATAGCGCCGGGGCAGGGCCGGTCGCCGAGCAGAACGAGGGGTGGTGGGGCACCGCGCGCATCGCCACACGGTCGAGCGGCGGCAGGTGCCGGGCCGGGATATCAGGGGCGCGTGCCGCCCGGGGCTGCGTGGAGGGCCGCGTCGGCGTCCGCGGTGGCCAGTACGCTGTTGATGTGGGCGCCAGCCAGGGCTCCGGCCGCTGCGGCGGCGCCGACCTGGGCGGTGAGGTCGGTGGCGTTGCCGGCCACCCACACACCCGGCACCTCGGTGGTGCCGGCCATGCCGGTGGCGAAGCCGCTGCCCATGTTGTTGGGCAGATCCCGCATCGGCAGGCACAGACCTTCCAGGCCCTGGGCGCGGGCCTGCATCTGCGTGGCAACTGCGAGGACGCGGCGGGCCACGACCTGGCCGTCGGCCAGGCGCACCCAGGCGAGGGCACCGTCCTCGTCGTTGACGACCTCCTTGACCGCTGTCTCGATGATGCGGATGCCGCGGGCAGTGAAGCGGGCCCGGGTGTCCTCATCCAGGTCAGTGCCGTGGGTGAAGTAGGTCAAATCCTCAGTCAGCTGACGGAACAGAAGCGCATGGCCGATGGAGGCCGGGCCGGTGGCGAGGATGCCGATGGGCTTATCGCGCACCTCCCAGCCGTGGCAGTACGGGCAGTGCACCACACTGCGCCCCCAGTGCTCGGCGAGCCCGGGCACCTCGGGCAGCACATCCGTGAGGCCGGTGGCCACCAGGATGCGGCGAGCGGTGATCATGTGACCGTCGGCGAGGGAGACGGTGAACCGCAGGTCCCCGTCCACCGACGGGGATGCAGGCTCGGCCGAGATCACCTCGCCGAAGACGATGCGCCCGCCGTACTGGCGTACCTGCTCCCGGCCCCGCTGGAGGATCTCGGCGGGTGGGGTGCCGTCCAGGACGATGAAGCCGTGCATGGCCTTCGCGGGCGCGTTGCGTGGGGAGCCGTTGTCGATCACGACGACCGAGCGGCGGGAGCGGGCGAGCATCAGCGCACCGTTCAGCCCTGCGGCGCCCCCGCCGATCACCACCACGTCGACCGGAGCCTCGGGCAGTGCGTCGCTCGCGTACGGAGAAGCTGTCACGGCCATGGCTCCTGCCCTTCTTTGTGGGTGGCCCGACACGATGCGGACCATCTGCAAACGACGCTAACCAGATTTGCACTCAGGGCATATAGTTTTGCCTATGACGCAAGAAGATAGAGATCTGGACAGCCTCGTACGCAAACGCCTCCGCGCTTTGCGGGTGGCGCAAGGCTGGTCCTTGGAGGAATTGGCCTCCCGCGCCCACCTCAGCCAGTCCTCACTAAGCCGTATCGAGAACGGCCAGCGCCGCCTCGCCCTGGATCAGCTGGTCACCCTCGCCCGCGCTCTGGACACCACGCTTGATCAGCTCGTGGAGACCGCCACCGACGACGTCGTCACCAGCCCGACGATCGACAGCGCCCACGGGCGGATGCGCTGGACCGTCAAGGCAGACCCCGGGATGAGCGTGGTGCGCCAGCGCCTGGCCGACCCACCCCCCGAGAACCCGGCGCGCATGCGTGCCCACCCGGGGCACGAATGGCTCGTCGTCCTGTCCGGCACTGCGGTCCTCATGCTCGGCCACCGCCGCTACCGCCTTGAGACCAACCAGGCGGCCGAGTTCCCCACGATGATGCCGCACGCGATCGGTGCCGAGACAGGGCTCTGCGAGATCCTGGGGATCTTCGACCGCGACGCCCGCCGCGGCCACCAGCGCGACGGCGATGGCGAGGCTCAGAACTCTCCGGAATGACGACCCCGCCCACTGCCTCAGCCTCGGCGCCCTATTGCGCGTCGGGCAGCACACCACACCATCGTCTTGCGTAAAATGCAAGATCTAGTGCCAGAGGCGCATAGTCGCCCCTAGGGTGAGATCCATGAGTCACGCACACATCCACACCCCCCAGCACAGCGGTTCACACGGGCACCACCACGAACACGGAACCGACGGCCAAGCAGAGATCCTCGACCTGGACGCCGAGGTCCTCGCCGAACACACCGCCTCCATTACCGCATGGCTGCCACTGCGGACCAGCCCACACCACATCGTGGATCTGGGCTGCGGCACAGGCGCCGGCACCTTCGCCCTCCTCGACCGCTGCCCCGACGCGCACATCACCGCCATCGACGCATCCGCCGACCACCTTCAGCGCCTGCGCACCAAGGCATGCGCCCGCGGCGTCCAGGACCGCGTGCGCACGGTACAGGCCGACCTCGACGAAGCCACCTGGCCCGACCTCGGCTCACCGGACCTGGTGTGGGCGTCGGCCTCGATGCACCACATGACCCACCCAGACCGCGCACTGCGCACCGTCCACGACGCGCTCGCGCTCGGCGGCCTGTTCGCCGTCGTGGAACTGGCCGGCCACCCCCGTTTCCTGCCCGACAACGCCCCCGAGGACCGACCCGGCCTCGAAGAGCGCGTCCATGCCGCGGCCGACTGCCTCCAAGCCGAACACATGCCCCACCGCGGCGCCGACTGGGGCCCGATGCTGACCGCCGCCGGCTTCACCGTCGAGGACCAGCGCACCGTCACCGTCAACATCGAAGGCTCGCACAGCGAGGCGATCAGCCGCTATGCCCTCGGCGTCCTGCAGCGCATCCGCAGTGTCATCGCCGACAGGCTCTCCGCCGAGGACCTCACCGCGCTCGACCAACTCCTCGACACCAGCAGCTCGCGCGGCGTCCTGCGCCGACGTGACCTGACAGTACGCACCGAGCGCACCGTCTGGGCCGCCCGCCGCAGCTGACCCCGAACCCTGACCGGCTTCGGCCTGGATCCCCGCGATCGAGATCTCCTCTGCTATGGCGATCATCTGGCAGTTCCCTGCCGACCACGCCACCAGCGAACTCGTAACGGGGGGGACTAGATGATTGATGCCTAGTACGGCAGCCGCCGTTTGAGATGCCGCTGATGGATGGGGGTAGACGCGAGGCGACCACCGCCTGATCATCTGTCTGTTGTGGACAAAACTTCAGATTTGGCGGTGGCCGCAGGCCACAGCGTAGACCCCGCCGGGTGGCAACAGGTACTGGCCGGAGTGCTCGCCTCGTTCGCAGGCCGGTTCGGGCGGGTCGAACCACGCCGCGCGGCGGCGGCGTTCGTAACCGGGCTGCTGGCCGACCTGGAGGTCAAGACGTGCTGGCAGCTGGCCGAACACGCCGGGCACGCCCGGCCGGACGCGATGCAGCGACTGCTGTACCGGGCGGTCTGGGACGCCGACGCCGTCCGTGACGACCTGCGGCAGATGATCACGGACCGGTTCGCCGCCCCGGACGCGGTCCTGGTGGCCGACGACCTGAAGAAGGGCACGCATTCGGTCGGGGGGCAACGCCAGTACACCGGCATCGCCGGCCGGACCGAAAACGCCCAGGTCGGAGTGTTTGTGACCTACGCCGGCCGGCACGGGCACACCCTGATCGACCGCCGGGTCTACCTGCCGACGTCATGGACCGACGACGGGGACCGCCGCCGGGCCGCCGGTGTCCCGAACGAGGTCGGGTTCGCCACCCGAGCCGACCTGGCCGCCGACATGATCACCGCCGCGGTCGCCGCTGGCGTGCCAGCCGGATGGGCCGCCGCGGACGAGGCCTACGGCAACAGCACCGCGTTCCGCGCCCACCTGCGACACCTGCGGTTGGGCTACGTCCTCGCGGTTTCGCGTAGCCACCTCGTCCCGCTCGACGGCGGCAAGGTCAAGGTTCGCGTTGATCGGGTCGCCGTCGACCTGCCCACCTCGGCCTGGCAGCGCCGTTCGGCCGGGGCCGGGTCGAAAGGGCCCCGCTGCTACGAGTGGGCGTGGCTGGGTGAGGTCAGCACCGACGCCGACCCCGACGACGGCGGCCACCACAGCCTGCTGATTCGCCGCAACACCACTACCGGCGAGCTGGCCTTCTACCGCTGCTGGACCCCGCAGCCGGCCACGTTGGCCCGGCTCGTGCGGGTGGCCGAGATCCGGTGGACCGTCGAGGAGTCCTTCCAGGCCGCCAAGAGCCAGGTCGGCCTCGACCAGCACCAGGTCCGCCGTTGGGACTCCTGGCACCGGTTCACCATCCCCGCCCTGACCGCCCTGACCGCCCTGGCCGCCCTCGCCGTGCTGGCGATCTGCGCGGCCGACGCCGCCAGCACGGCCGGCCACGCCAGCGACACCGGTCTGATCAAGCCGACGGTCAACGAAGTCCGCCGCCTGATCAACACCTTCCTCATTCGCCCGAGCCGCGACCTCGCTCACCGATTGCACTGGTCACACTGGCGCCCAAGACACCAGGCCCAAGCCCGACGCGCACACTACGCCAGACGCCTCGGCCTCGAACTTCAGCCGTGATCCCAAACGGCGGCTGCCGCACTAGGGCCGCGGACGGCGCGCAGCCGGGCTCCTCACGAGTGGCCCAACGGTGCGGCACTGACTACGCAGTGCACCAGTACTGGCCCCGGGGCGCGCACGCACGGCCAGCGCAGCAGGTGAGCGAACCTGACCACCCACCGGCGTTACCGGGGGATTTTCGGGGGACAGTTCAAATAATCAGAAGCCCTGATCAGCGTTTCCGCTGATCAGGGCTTCTGCCTTGCGCGCCCGAAGGGACTCGAACCCCTAACCTTCTGATCCGTAGTCAGATGCTCTATCCGTTGAGCTACGGGCGCTGGCTGCTCGGCTAGTGTACACACCAGTCGAAGCGCGGAGGCTCCGGGATTCGAACCCGGGATGGGCTTTAAGACCCAAACCGCATTAGCAGTGCGGCGCCATAGACCAGACTAGGCGAAGCCTCCACGATGACCACGAGGGCCACCGCCGAACGAGGATACAGGGAAACTCCCGCCCCGCACAAAGCGGGTATCCCGCCGGCGAGCCGATCTTGGTTGACCAGGCCCACCGATCGAGCGGCACCGTTCGGATGTGTCCTTGATTACAGTTTGGGTAGATCGTCGCCACACCACCCTGGCACGCACCTACCCCGGAGTCCAGACATCGTCGAATCCCGATGGCGTTTCGACGGGCAACCGGGCTTGTACAGCACTAATCTCGGACCATGGAGGACGACAAAACGGCGGCCACCCCCCGGAAGCGCGCCGCCCAGGCGAAGCCGAACGACACGTCGAACCCGTCCACGGCGAGCGGGCAACCGGCTGCCGGCGGGGCCGGGACGCCTCGGCCACGCAAGATCCCCCCGGCCACGTTCGTCCCGCCGATCGCCCCCGAGCCGGCCGCGCCACGGAAGCCCACCGCCGAACCGGCCGAGGCCACCGGGCCAGCCGACGCTACCGGGCCGGCCAAGGCCGTGGCACCGGCCACACCTGCGAAACGAACGAAGGCCACCGAGGCCGCCAGATCCACCGAGCCGGCCAAGGCAGCCAAGAAGGCGGCGAAGAAGGCCACGGCAGCGGTACCGCCGGACACCACAGCGACCACCGACGCCGCCCAGCCGGCCGCACCATCCAGTCCGCCCCCGGCCCACGCACAACGCCCGGCTCCCGGGACGGCCGCTTCGTCGGCACCGGCAGCCCCGGCTTCCGCCCCTGCGACCGTGACACCCGTCACATCGGCTGACGCGACGCCCACCCGGAAGGCGGCCAAGGCGCCCGCCAGGAAGGCGCCGAAGAAGGCGACGGCCAGGCCCGCACCGGACCAGCCGTCGGCCCCACCCGCGCAGCCGCCCGTACCGCAGGACCGGCCGACCGCTCCGTCAACGGGGACCCCGGCGGTACCGGCGCACCTGCCGGCCCCGCTGGGAGAGCTTCCGACGCCGGCACGGCCGGCGCTGTGGCCGACCGTCAAGGCCAACCCGGGGTACGCGGCGGAACTGCTCGCGCTCGCGTGTGTCGAGCAGCTCGGGCCGCAGGCGCGGGCGCAGCTGGCCTGGCTGCGCGACACGTACCCGCACGCGACCGCTGGCGGACTGGCCCGGATCGCGACGGCCCGGGCGGTGCGCCAGGCGCGTACCCAGGGCGCGCTGGCGGGTCTGCTCGGACCCACGGCGGTACTCGCCGCGACGGCGGGCCTGTTGTGGACCCAGGCGCGGCTCGTGCTCGACCTCGCGGCGGTGTACGGACGGGACCCGGCCGACCGCGACCGCGCCGGCGAACTGCTCGTGCTCCTGCGGGTACATCCGGATCTGGGTGCCGCCCGGGAGGCCCTCGACGCCGCGAGCCGGGCCGTGGAGGATGCCACGGGCCGGATCACGGAGGATGCCGCGAACGGCACGGCCACGCACGGCGTCGGGGCCGGCGAGCCGAACCAGGTGACGCTCCCCCTGCTCAAGGTCGCCGGCCGGGCCCTGGTCCGGATGGCCACGGCCCGTCGGGCGGCCCGGCTCGTGCCGGGCGCGGGGGCGGTGCTCACGGCGATCCTGGACGGCCGCGGCACCGAACAGTTGGCGGCCCGCGCGGCGAAGTTCTACCGCGAGTAGGCCACGGTTCTCGCGCGCAGCGGTTTCACCGCGCACAGCGGTTTCACCGCGCACACGCTGGTGCCCCGGCTACCGGGACGGTAACCGGGGCACCAGCCGGACCCTGCCTCAGATGTCGGACGAGAACGCCGACTTCACACCGGGCGCGGTCAGCTTCGGCGCCGCCTTGGCGACGGGCCGTACCGCGATCGGGCTGCGCACCGAGTGGCCGCGCAGGTCGAGCCAGGTGAGCGAGCCGAAGGCCCAGGCGTTGAGGGCCGCGTTGGTCCGCGTGATCGTCACCGTGAAGGTGGCCGACTTGCCCGGCTTCACCACGAGTACCGGCTGGTCCACCGTGACGCTGAACCCGGCCGGGGCCGTGATCTTGGCCACGTACGTGCTCGACTGGTCGGAGACGTTCGTGACCGTACGGGTGATCTTCTGCTCCTTGACGAGGTCACCGACCGCGATCGACGGGTAGTTGAGGTTGCTCGGGTCGATGGTGCCGACGATCGGGCAGACGTCCGTCCCGGGCGCGGGCCCGACCTTGAAGTGCACGCCGACCCCGCAGGTGTACCGCAGCCAGTCGATCGGCCCCGAGTCGTAGACCAGACCGGGGTCGAACGCTGGAGCCGGCGTGACGTGCCCGGCACCGAAGTCCAGCGGCGTGGCGGCGGCCCCGGCGCGCTGGATCGGCTTGCCTGCGTTGTCGAGCTGGCCGGCGGTGGTCATCATCGCCGACTTGACCGCCATCGGCGACCAGTTCGGGTGCTTACCGATGATCAGCGCGGCGATGCCGGAGATGTGCGGCGTGGCCATGGACGTACCCGAGGAGAGGTCGAAGTCCTGGCCGCTGTGGCCGGCCGGCGAGACGGCGGCGAGCACGTCGACGCCGGGCGCGGTGATGTCCGGCTTGAGCAGGTCGCCACCGCTGCTGATCGACGGGCCCATGGACGAGAAGTCGGCCATGGCCGGCGCCTGGTTCTTGACCTGTACGGCCGGCTTCAGTGTGGCGGTCGGGGCGGCCGTACCCGCGATGTACGCCTTGATGGCCGCACCGGCGGTCTGGTCCACGTGGACCGACGGCACGAAGTGGAAGTCGGCGTTGAGCGAGTTCGGCGACGGGTTGTACTGGATCATGCCGACGCCGCCGGCCTGCTTGACCGCCTTGCTCTTGTCGACGCGGGCGACCACGCCGCGCTTACACAGGACGATCTTGCCGGTCACCTTGGCCGGGTCGAGCGTGCCGGGGGTGCACAGTTCGACGTCGGTAGCGTCCTGGCCGGCCGCCCCGGCCTTGACCGAGTCCAGCAGCGGGGCCGTCACGGTCTCGTTGCCGAGGCCGGCACCGGTGTACGAGGCACCGTTGCCCAGCGTCACGGTCCGCTGGTACCCACGGTCGTGGGTGCTCGCGGCGACCGTGGTCATCCACGGGGCGGCGTTGTCGACGGTCGACGCGCCGGCGCCACCGTTGTTGCCGGCGGCGGCGGAGACGAAGACCCCGGCGGCGGCGGCGTCGAAGAACGCCTGCTCCTCGGGGCCGATCACGTCCTCGTCGTCGCCGATGGAGTAGCTGAGGATGTCGACGCCGTCGGCGACCGCCTGGTCGATGGCGGCGACGATGTCGACGGTGCTGCCGATACCGTTGGTGCCGTCGGCGCTCTCGTACAGCACCTTGTACACGGCGAGCCGGGCGGCGGGCGCCATGCCGGAGACCTTGCCGATCACGGAGCCGTTGACCGAGGCCGTGACGTCGTGGTTACCGGCGGCCGTCGACGCGGTGTGCGAGCCGTGGCCGTGGTAGTCGCGCGGCGAGTGGAACTCGCCCGGGTACTCGTCGGCCAGACCGGCCAGGTTGAACCAGCGGGCACCGATCAGCTTGTTGTTGCACTCGACCGGGTGGTCGTCCCCGGCCTCGCACTTCGCCGCGGCGATGTCGCCGGTACCCCACTTGTCGTCGATGACGGCCTGGTCCGGGCGCGGCTCGGGTAGCGCCGCGAAGCTGGGGTTCTCCGGCCAGATGCCGGTGTCGAGGACACCGACGATGACCCCCTCACCCGCGTGCGTCGGGTCGCCGAACTGCTTCTGCCACACCCCGCCCGGGCCGTCGAGGCCGAGGAACGTCGGCGTGGTGACGGTGTCGACATGGTGCAGCTTGCTCTTGTACACGTCGACCACGCCGGGGGTGGTCTTGAGCCGGGTGACGTCGCTCGGGGTCAGCTTGGCGGCGAACCCGTTCCAGGTGGTGCTGTACTCGGCGACGACCTTGCGGTCCACGCCGGCCGCCTGCCGCACCTTCTTGTGCTGGTCGAGCAGGTACTGCCGGTAGGAGTGGTAGTTCCAGGACCGCCGGTCGAGCTTCTGACCGTCGGCCGGCCTGGTGCCGGGGATGTTCTGGACGCCGCCGGTGTAGGTGGCGATCGACGAACCTTGGGTCTGTACGAGGTAGAGGGCCGCTGGTTCCGCCGCCGCGGGAGCCGCGCCGGCAGTGCCGGGTACGGCGAGCGCGATAGCGGTGACCGCGGTGGTAGCCACTGCGAGCGCGGCCGGGCGCAGGCGCCCGGCCGGTGAGGATAACGACACTGGTGTTCGAACCTCCGTGTCTGCCTGCCCCCATGGACCACCCAGGGAGCCGTACCGGGCGGCGGCTGTGGCCACAGGCCCGGGCGCGCGGGTGCGACACCCACGATGCGCGGCAGCTTATTCGGTTCGATCGAAGGGTGGAAGTGTGTCACTTGGTTGCGCAGCGACGGCCACCTCGTCGTCTGTACATAGTGGAGTCAGCGCAGAAACGGCAGGTGCCTGGCGAAGAGCGCATAGCCGACGAAGGACACCACGTCGAGGATCGTGTGGGCCACGATGAGCGGCGCGACCCGCCGCGTCCGGCGGAAGAACAGCGCGAACACGACGCCCATCACCGCGTTGCCGACGAACGCCCCAAACCCCTGGTACAGGTGGTAGGAGCCGCGCAGCAGCGCGCTGGTCGCGACCGCGGCGGCGGCCGACCAGCCGAGCTGGCGTAGCCGCGTGAGCAGGTACCCGACAACCACGACCTCTTCGAGTACGGCGTTCTGGATTGCCGACAGCACCAGTACCGGCACGGCCCACCACACGTGCGGCAGCGCCGCCGGCACGACCGTCGCGTTCACCCCGACGGCCCGCGCCACCAGGTACAACCCGAGCCCAGGGAGGCCGATCACGGCCGCGAGGCCGGCACCCGCGGCCAGGTCGAACCCCGGACGGCGACGGTCGATACCGAGCCTGGTCCACACACTCTCACCGTCTTCGCGGGCGAGCAGGTGGAGAGCCAGCAGCGCGGGTACCAGCGCGAAGAAGATCCCGAGCAGCTGGTAGGTGAGGTCGAGCCACGGCCGGCCCGGCGCCTGCGAGGGGTTGAGGGTCGCGTGCTGCTGGCTCAGCGGCCGGCCGGCGGTCAGCTTGGCCAGCAGCGACACGGCCGCGTACACGGCCGAGGCGCCCAGCGACACGCCGAGCACCAGCCACACCTCGGACCGTAGGGTCCGCCGTCGATCAGGTTCCACGCGCCTACCTTAGAGGCGTGCGGATTCATACATGTGTACGACGACCGAACCGGAATCGGTCGGGTCGGCGGCACCACCCCGAGGGTACGGGCGAGGGTGCGGCCGCACCCGGCATGCCGCCACGGCCGCACTCGTCGCCTAGCGGTAGTCCTCGACCCGGGCGTCCTTCTTGTCGCCGTAGTAGGCGTCGGCGAAGAAGCGGGTGGCCTCCGGCTGCGAGCCGTCGAGGTCGGTGAAGCCGTACTCCTTGGCCAGTACCCCCGCTGACAGCGCCTTCCCCGCCCACCGCCGCACGTCCGGGTCGCTGGCCAGCGCCGCCACCGCCCGACCCACGTAGTGCGGCGTCTCGGAGATGGCGAACCACCTAACCTTGGCGATCGCGTCCCGCCAGTTCTCCTCGGTGACGCCGAAGTGTTCGAGCATCTCCTCCGAGCGCAGGAAGCCGGGGGTGAGCGACACCGAGGTCACGCCGTGCGGGTTCAGCTCCTCGGCGAGCATCTTGCCCATCCGGGTGATCGCCACCTTGACCAGGTCGTAGAACATCGATCCCCGGTAGTGCGCGTTGAACATGTCGTCGCCGTCGGTCAGCTCGACGACCAGGCCGCGGCCCCGCCGGATCAGCAGCGGCAGCACCGTGTGCAGCGTGATCAGGTGGGTCTCCAGGCCGTTGCGGACCATCGTCAGACCGTTGTCGAGGTTGTGCTCCCAGATCGGCTTGAACTCGATCCACTTCTCGCCGCCCCAGGTGTCGTCGACGAGGACGTCCAGCCTGCCGTCCTGTTCCCGCTCGATCCGCCCCACCAGCGCGGCGACGTCGGACGGGACCAGGTGGTCGCAGCGGACGGCGATGCCGCGACCGCCCGCCTTCGTCACCAGCTCGGCGGTGTCCTCGATGGTCTCCGGACGGTCGACCGGACTGCGGGAACCGCGGGTGGTGCGGCCGGTGACGTACACGGTGGCGCCCGCCGCGCCGAGCTCGACCGCGATCGCCCGGCCGGCACCACGGGTGCCGCCGGTGACCAGGGCGACGGTGTCCCGCAACGGAAGGGTCATGTCTCCTCCAGGGGTCAGGTCCATGCGTTCAGCACCGCGTCGAGGTCGGCGCGCACCCGGTCCCGCAGGCTGCCACGCGGGCGCACCGACCAGCGGATGGCACTGCCCTCGGCAAGGGCGGTGAGAATCCGGGCCGCCCGGTCCGGCGGTGGCGCACCGGATAGCGCACCGGCCCGGACCGCGCGCCGCACCAGGGCCGCCACCTGCACGTCGACCGACTCGTACAACTGCGCGAGCAGGTCCCGCAGTTCGTCGTCGCCGAAGTCCACGGCGAGCTGGGCGAGGTTGTTCGCGGCGGCCGCCGGGTCGTCGAGCCCGGCGTACCACTCGACGACGCCGTCGCGCAGCACCTGCACCGGGTCGTCGGTGCCGTCGGCGGCCACGGCGACGGCGCCCGGCACGGCCTCGATGGTCATCCGTGAGAGGGCGACGAGCAGGCCGTGCTTGGAGCCGAAGCGCTGCACCAGCGTGCCGGCCACCACGTCGGCCTCGGCCGCGACGTCGGCGAGGGTGAAGCGGGGGCCGATCCGCGCGATCACGGCGCCGGCCGCGGCGAGCAGCCGTTCGTCACTGATCTTCCGGGGGCGCGCCACACCAGTTATTGAACCGTGGTGCAATAACTGTCGCAACCCGGTACGAGACCTGTCCGCGGTACCGCCGCCTCAGGACTCCCGGCCAGGATCCGACGCCCGGCCGGAGTTCAGGTTGTGGCGCAACAGCCGCATCAGCCGCCGGTGCCGGCCCGGCCGCGAGCGCAGGTCATCGACCGTCCTGGCGACCTCGGACGCCTCGACCCGCCCGGCGGGCCCGGCATCCACGGCAGCCGGAGCGCCCTCGGCGTCCGTACCCTGTCCGGCTCCGCCGACCGCCGGCCGCGCGGCCTTCGTCGCCCCTTCGGCGATCCGCGCCGCCTCCGCCTCCCGCGCCACCCGCGCGACCTCTGCCGCCCAGTCCGCCTCGGCCACCCGGGCCGCCTCGGTCACCTCGGCCAACCGGGCCGCCCGGGCCACGTCCGAAGCGCGGTGCCGGCGCGACCGGCGGACCGTACCCGGCGCGTCGCCGGGCGAACGCTGCTCCGGCAGGCCGCGCCCGGGCTGCGGGTCCGGGCCCCAGGGGCGGGGCTCGCGGGAGGCGTCGAAGAAGTCGCCGCCCTTACGGCGTACGTCGTCGGTGCCCCACGGCCGGTCCCTCGACACCTTCGTCATCCGCGGGATGTGCTTCGCGCAGTGGATGTACGCCTCCTCGACCTCCACCACGACCCACCGCTCCGGGCGGCGGCCGGGGGCGTCGTCGATCTCGAGGTAGTCGTACTCGGTCCGCATGTCGGCGTCTTCGACGATCGCGGCCCGGCCGTTGACGTGCAGGCCGATGACGCTTTGGGTGAAGTCCATGAACAGCAGCCCGACGTGGGGGTTCTCGCTGATGTTGCCCAGGCTCGCCATCACGCCGTTGCCCCGGTACTCGGGCCAGGCCAGCCGGTCGGGGTCGAGGACCTGCACGAAGCCGGGAGGGCCGGCGCGGAACGTGTTGTCGCACTCGCCGTGGCCGTCGGAGGTGGCGACGAACATCATCTCCTGCTCGGCGACGAACTCGCGCATCCGCTCATTCAGATGGTCGAGCACCTGCTGGGAGTAGAAGCGCTGGGCGCGGTCGGCCGTGCCGTACCGCTCCTGCAGCTGATGTTCGCCACCCGAACCGGGCCAGGCGCTGGTGCGGTCCACGACGCTCCTCGTGTCGGTCGACAAGACGGTCCACGACACGCGCCCCGCATGACCACACGTGCACACCCTGGCATACCGGAACAGAAAAATCATGATCATTTCGCCCGTATCGCACACCTTGTGCGACGCCCGACCAACGAGTGTGAGCACCCTTGGTTGCGGCACGCGCACGACACATGACCACACACCACGTGACGGACCACGTGCCATGGCCATACCAGCGGTTGGAGTCGGCTTGCGGGACCCCACCGGGACCGACTCCGCCAGCCCCGGGCCGACGCGACCATCCGCGCGACGCGAGGGCCGAGACATCAGAGGGCGCAGATGTACAGTATGTCCCGGCTGTTGAAGGAGAGTTGGACGCTCGTCGAGGAGCAGCAGGACAAGGTCGCGCGGCATTTCTACGCGCGCATGTTCCTGTCCAACCCGCAGCTACGCGACCTGTTCCCGGTCCAGATGGACGTGCAGCGGGCGCGGCTGCTCGGCGCCATCGTCAGCGCCATCCAGACCATCGACGACCCGGAGCGCTTCGACGAGTACCTGCGCTCCCTCGGCCGTGACCACCGCAAGTTCCACGCCGAGCCGGAGCACTACGACATCCTGCTCGATGCCCTGCTGGAGGCGCTGCGCACGTACGCCGGCGAACGCTGGTCGCCGGCGTACGAGCAGGCCTGGCGCGACGGCTACGACCGGATCGCGCGGGCGATGATCCAGGGCGCCGCCGACGACGACGGCACGCCGCCGTACTGGCACGCCGAGGTGACCGCCCACGAACGGCGCAGCCGCGACATCGCCGTGCTCACGTGCCGGCCGTTGCAGCGTCTCGAGTACGAGGCCGGCCAGTACCTGAGCCTGGAGACCTACTACCAGCCCCGGCTGTGGCGGATGTACTCCCCCGCGAACGCGATGCGCGACGACAACACGATCGACTTCCACGTCCGCGCCGTCGGCGCGGGCTGGGTCTCCAGCGCCCTCGTCCGCAAGCTCAAGCCCGGCGACATGATCCGGTTGGCCGCGCCCATGGGGTCGATGACGCTCGACCGGCAGTCCGACCGGGACCTGGTCATGGTGGCCGGCGGTACCGGCCTCGCCCCGATCAAGGCCCTGATCGAGGATCTCGGCCGGTTCAACCGCAACCGGTGGGTACACCTCTTCTTCGGCGCCAGGGACCGCGACGACCTGTACGACCTGCCGGCGCTCGCCGAGCTGGCCGCCCGGTACCCGTGGCTGCAGGTCATCCCGGCCTGTAGCGACGACCCCGGCTGGGACGGCGAGCAGGGCAACGTCTCCGACGTGATCGCCCGCTACGGCCCGTGGGACAACCACGACTTCTTCGTCTCCGGCTCGCCCAGCATGGTGAAGTCGACCATGCGCACCTTGGCGGAGATGCAGGTACCGTCGATGCGCGTCAAGTACGACGCGTTCGGCGACCTGTAGGGCACGCCGGTCCGGACGTCGGGACCGGCCATTCCGTCAGTAGCGGTTTCCGGCAGAAGCGGTTTCGTCAGTAGCGCCACGGCTGGCCGGTGTGCTGGTACTCCTCCACCGGCACCAGCGTGGCGCCGGGCGGCATCCGGTCGGTGTAGAGCCGCCCGTGCAGGTGGTCGATCTCGTGCAGGACGAGCCGGGCGACAGCCTGCTCGTACCGGTTGACCACGGGTACCCCACTGGGCAGGGTCGCCTCCACCTCGATCCACAGCGGCCGGCCGACCACCCCGCGGACGTCGAAGAACGACAGGCAGCCCTCGTACTGCTCGTCGAGTTCCGGTGACGTCTGGCGCACCTTCGGATTGAGCAGGACGATCGCCGGCTCGCCCGGCTCGGGAGGGCGTACCACGGCGGCCGCCCAACCGAGATTGATCTGCGGCGCGGCGAGCCCCATCCCCTTGCGGAACGGGTGCAGCACGACGACCCGGTCGAGCACCGCGAACAGCCGCGACACCACGCCGCGGGCCACCAGTTCCTGGCCGGGCAGGTCGAACGGGCGGGCCGGAGTGCTCAGCATCCGGTCACCGCGCTGCACGATGCCGACCGCCCGCATCCGGTCGCTGGCCCGGACGCCCGGCGGACCGGCTGGCGGGGCGGTCCCCGATGCCACCTCCGGCGCGGCGTCGGCGTCGGTCGCCGCGGGCCGGTCACCCGTCGCGGCCACGGAACCCGCCATGGACCCGGCACCCGGCACGGACCCGGCACCGGCCGACGGCCGGGCCGGCGAGCGGAAGCGCCACTCCAGTCGGTACCGGGCGTGCAGCAGCGGGGCGTCGGTGGTCCAGGAGAACACCACCCGCTCGCGGGCGACCTCCTGCTCGATGGGGGTCCGCAGCGGCACCGACTCGGCCGACAGGGACGTCTCGACCCCCCAGACGACCGGCCGGAGCGCGACGGGGAACGACAGCCGTACGGTCAGCCGCCGGGTCGGCAGGCGCACGGCGCGCTGGAACCACTGGCCCCACTTGTCGACGCCGACGCGGTAGGAGTACTCGATCTGCGCGCGTTCGCCGGGGTAGAGCGGGAATCTACCCTCGTCGTTCTCGAACAGCAGCCAGACCTCTTTGAACGCGTCCCGGTCGGTCTTGGGACGCCAGCGCATCGGCTCACCGCCGCACCCGGCCCGCAGTCGCAGCTCGTCCCAGTCCAGCGGGTGGTCGCGGTAGTGCTGATTGGACACGTCGGGCTGCTGTGGGTACCGGTCGACCGCGATCCGGATCAGGTACCGGGTGACCGGCTCCCTACCCGCGTTGTACAGCGACCGCTGGACCCGGCACACGTACTCGTCGCCGAGGTAGGACAGCTCGGCGATCTCCCGCTCGACGATCAGGCCGGTACCCGGGGGCAGCCACTGCTCGGGTACCGGCGGATCCCGGCTCACCGCGCCGGCCCGCGCCCGCGAGCTCTCGCGCAGTTTCTCGTACTCCCGGAACCGCTGCCAGATCGCGCCGTCGGCATGCAGGACGGCCTCGGCACGGCGGGCGAAGTCCTCGGTCGGCCGGTGCCGGCGGGCCTCGACGTGGCTGACGTACGACGGGTCGAACCCCATCGCCGCCGCGAGGTGCTTCTTCGACATTCCCCGGTCGGTACGCCAGCGCACCAACTCGGCCACGAACGCCTCAGAAGCCCGCTGTGCGGGCGACTCGGTACTCATCCGCCTCCGGCCCCGCCAATATGAGTCTGTTTCCGGTCTGCTCAGTGTCTCCCGCACGACAGCGCTTCCGGTCACGGCGACGCAATGCTGACAGACTGGTTGACAGATAACTGTCAGTCGATGGATGATCGACCGTCGGTCAACTTCCTGTCCGCTTCCCCACATCGTTGGTTAGGCTTGCCTAATCCGCGCTATGGTGGGCGCTTGATTGCGCCGCCAGGGGGTAAGTGAGCACGGTGACAGGCAGAAGCGAGCACGGCCGACGGCCGCGTGGCGGTGGCCGGTGACGGCGGCCATCAGCCCGGCCGTGGCCTCGTCGCTGGCCCCGGTGCTGGACGCGCTGACCGCAATGACCGGTCGCTACCCGGTGCACGGCCTGGCCCCCGGCCTCTACGTCACCGACACCACGGGCTGGACCCCGGCGACGGAGATCGTCCACGGGGCGGCCTTCGACGACCTGCTCGACGCCGCCCAGCGGCGCTGGGACGCGACCCCGCACGTCGCCGCCGCCCTGGCCTGGAAGTACTACTCGTACTGGACCGCGCTGCCGGCGCTGCTCGGCTACGCCACCGCCCGCCGCGTACCACTGTTGGAGCCGGACAAGGTCCTGGTCCGGTACGCCGACCGCCAGCCCTTCCTGCGCGCCGGCCTGACCGACCCGGGACTGGCGGTACTGCCGACCGATCCGCTCGCCGCGCTCGACCAGCCCGGCATCCGGGTGGTCCGGGACGAGCCGGCGCTGCTCGACGCCCTGCGCTCCAGCCTGATCGACGCCCACCTGGCACCGGTCGTCGACCGGTTGCACGCACGGACCCGCCTGGGCACCCGTACCCTGTGGGGTTCGCTGGCGTCGGGCGTCGCCCACGCCATCTCCCGCGCGGCGGACGTCGTCCCAGGCTCGACCCTGGAGGTCGTGAACGCCCTCCTCACCGGCCTCGACCTGAACGGCCTCGTGGACCTGACCCCGGGCCCGGCCGGCCGACTTCAGGTCCGCCGGCGCACCTGTTGCCTGGCCTTCACCCTGCCGGAAGCCAGGATCTGCACCGGCTGCGTGATCACGACCCCCTGACGGGCCGTGTGATCACCCCTTCCGGACGGGCCGTGTGATCACGATCCTTGGCGGGCGTGCCGCCGAGGCCACGACCTCCCACCGGCTCACGACACCCCGGAAAGTCCTGGTACCCGCATCGGGCGCCGTTTATCCGCGAAGATCAGGCGGGTATCCCATCCCCGACCGGCGGGCCGGCCACCGGTCGCCGGTAGGTTGACCATCGCGCCCCCGGGCGAGGAGGTGAACGTGGCCCACGCCAGCAGGACCAGGCAGGTCCGGAAGGTACGCATGGGTGACCACCTGTGCCTGCCGTTCTCCAACGACGACGAACGGCGCGAGGTGCTGACCACGTACATCGTCGACGGCCTGTCCCGTGGCGAACGGGTCATCTACTACGCCGACCATACGGCGCCGGACGTGATCGGCTCCTGGCTGGCGGAGAGCGGAATCGAAATAGACCGCATGGTCGACGAGGGTCGGTTGAAGATCCATCCGATCGGCGCCGCCCCGCACGCCGGCGGCCGGTTCGAACCCGACACCGTGATCACGACCCTGTGGGTGGAGATCCGCCAGGCGCGCGACGCCGGCTACCCGGGGCTCCGGGTCAGCCGCGAGATGACCTCCGACCTGTGCCCGATCGTCGACGAGCGGGCACTCCTGGAGTACGAGCACCGCCTGTCGACGGTGTGCCGTTCCCGGGAGCTCGCCGCGATCTGCCAGTACGACCAGCGGCTGGTCGACGAGACGGCGATCGGCGGCCTGATCGGCTGCCATCCCGAGGTGGTGCAGATCGATCCGCTGCACGACGACCACCGGCTGCGCATCACCCCCACGTACGCCCCGCGCGGGTTGCGGGTGGCGGGCACGGTTGACGTGGTGACCGTCGGTGCGTTCACGACCACGCTGCACCGGGCTACCGGCTGGCCGGAGCCGGACATCCGCGTCGATCTGGGAGAGCTGGAATTTATCGACGTCGCCGGGGTACGAGCGATCGTGCACACCGCCGCGGGCCTCGCTCCCGGGCGACGCTTGATCATCGAGCGACTGGCGCCTGGTTTACGTAAAGTGTTCGGAATCGTCGGTTGGGACCGTACATCCGGCCTGTGCTTTGCCGAGGAGGTGGACCTGTGACCGGCTCCTCCTTGATCCACCAGGCGCTCATCTACCACGACGCCCAGCAGTTCCTGGCCGCGGTCCTGCCCTTCATCGAGGAGGGCCTGAACCGCGGCGAACCCGTCCTCGCGGTCACCACCGAGACCAACAGCGTCCTGCTGCGTGGGGAGCTGGGCCGGGCGGCCGCGCAGGTCCAGTTCGTCGAACCCGCGCGGTGGTACGACGCCCCCGGCCGCACGATAGCCGCCTGTCACCGGTACGTGCAGGAACGCCGGAGCGGGCAGGAACGGGTACGCGTCATCGGCGAGCCGGTGTGGAACGGCTGGAGCCCGCTCGAGACGTCCGGATGGAAGCGGTTCGAAGCCGGCCTCAACGTCGCCCTCGCCGCAGCCCCGGCGTGGATGATCTGCTCGTACGACGAGCGCCTGCTCGCCCCGGACGTCCTCGCCGACGCCCGGCGCACCCACCCGCAGCTCAGCGACGGCAAGGAGAGCCCCGACTACGGCGACCCCGCCGAGCTGTGCACCCAGTGGCAGCCGGAGCTGCCGTTCCCACCCGCCGGCTCCTACGCGGCGCTCGCCTTCGACGGCGACCCGGCGCCGGTACGCCGGTTCGTCGTCGCCCAGGCGACCCGGCTCGGCGTACCGCCCGGACGCCTCGACGACCTGATCCTCGCCGTCAACGAGGTGGCGACGAACGCGATCCGCCATGGTGCGGGCGGTGGGCAGGTACGGATCTGGCGCGACGAGCGGTACCTGCTGTGCGAGGTGTTCGACCGGGGCCGGGCCACGAAGGGCCTGTTCGGTCTGGTGCCGCCCAGCCCGGACAGCGAGGGTGGGCACGGGTTGTGGATCACCCGCCAGTTGTGTGACCTCGTCGAGATCCGCTCCGACCCGCACGGCACGACGGTCCGCCTGTACATCCGCTGCGCCTGACCCGCGCCGGGCGGAACGGCTGGGCCGGCCCCCGCGCCGGGCGGAACGGCTAGGCCGGCACCTGCCAGACCCAGGTGTCCTGGACGTGTTGACCGGGGCCGAGGAGCTGCTCGGCGAGGTCGTGCAGGACAGGGGCGTTCGGCGCGTCCTCGGGGAGCAGCAGGACGGTCGTGTGCCAGGAACGCAACTGCGCGAGGCAGTACGCCCGCTCCTGCTCGCTCAGGACGACGGGGGTGTCCCGCTTCTCGGCGAGCACGGTCCGCGCGAAGTGCCCGCCGGGGCCGAAGACGGCCTCCTTGTCGTCGCGCGCCGGGTCCGGGCCCAGGAAGTACCCGCCCACGAGCTTGAAGGGCAGGCCCTGCTCGGTCTGCCACCGCATCCCGTCGAGGTCGCTGCTCCAGCCGAACGGCAGCAGGCCGACCGTGCCGCCCGCGGGTACGTGGTCGCGCCAGGCACCACTGGTGAAGAACCGGGGGGTGGGTCCCCGATCGGACACGGTCAACGGCTTCGGGGCGATCGGCACGAGCGCCACCAGGAGCGCCGCGACGCCCAGTACCCGCAGCGGGGTCCAGAACCGGGGCCCGGCGCCGTCGACCATGAGCCGCTCGACGAAGAGCGTCAGCAGGAGGCCCACGATCGGGATGACGACCAGCGACAGCCTGGTCGGCACGACGGTGTCGAACGGCGGCACCTTCGCGAGCCAGTACCACGGCCCGATGGTCGTCGTCCGCTCGCCGCCGACGACGACGTAGCGCCCGAGCGACAGCACCATGAACACCGCCCCGGTCAGCGCGAGCGCCCGCACCGCCGCGCTGCGCCACAGCCAGACGACGATCATGACGACCAGGACGGCCAGGCCCCAGCCGTAGAACGTGTTCTGCTCGGCCACCCCCTGCGCCAGGTGCTCGGCGCCGGCCCTGGTACCGGCGAGCGACTGCTGGGCGTAACCGACGTACGAGGCCAGGTCGGTGTTGTAGTCGAGCACCCAGCCGGGCAGGCCGTGGTAGCTCTGCCGGCCGAAGAACTGCCGGTACAGCGGGTAGGCGATCAGCACCGAGACGACCCCGGTGGTCACCCCGAGGCTCACCAGGCAACGGCCGAGTACCGGCCTGACCACGTCGCGCCGCTGCGCCCAGTACGCGAGAACGAAGACCCCGAGGGCGAGCGCGGTGAGGAGCAGGATCTCCTCGTTGATGAAGATCTGGTACGTGACGAGCCCGGCCAGCAGCAGCCCGGTGCGTACCGGGTGCTCGGGCTGTCGCATGCCCAGCACCACGGCCACGATGAACGGCAGCACGAACTGGGCGACGATGTTCGGGTGCCCGGTGCCCTGGCCGATCATGCCGGGCGCGAAGGCGCAGAACGCCCCGCCCACGAACGCCGCCGCCCGGGACGTGACCACCCGCCGGGACAGCAGGTGGTACCAGGCCAGGGCGGTGCCGAAGAACGCGCCGGTCAACATGATCCGGAACGCCACCTGCGGACCGAACAGCGCGGTCACCGGCGCCAGCGGCAGCGTCAGTCCCCACGTCGAGGTGTTCGCCATCAGGTTGACCCCGAACGGCGCGTTGAGGACGTCGGTGAAGAACGGGTCTGCCAGGTGCCGCACCGTGCGTACCGCGTTGGTCAGCATCCATTCGAACTGGATCTGGTCCTGCCGGTTCTCCCGCAGGATCGCGCCACCCCGGTGCAGCCAGAGCCCGGCGGTGACCCCGAAGGCCAGCAGCAGGTACGCCACGGCGGCGAGCTGGTCACCGCGGCGGGCGTCGCGGGTCCGAGGGGAGACCGGGTGACCTGCGGGGGCGAGCGTCGTCGCGGCGGCGCCGTGCGGTTCGCTGACGCGGGTGGCGTGGTCGGTCGTCATGGGAGGCCCAGTCTACGGAAGCCGGACAGGGATCGCTCCGAGCAATTGTGGGCGGTGGTCGGCGCCAAGGGTTAGGGCGACGGGCACTGGGAAGCTTTCCGCCATGGGCGGCAAGCAGATGGAAGGCGACAACCAGCGCCGCCGGGCGCTCGCCCGGCGCGCCCGCGAGGAAGGTCGGGCCCCCAGTGAGGCCGGGGTGACCCTGGGCTCCTCCAAGCAGGTAGAGCACACCGAACACGCACACCGGGCCGGTCCCCCGCCGGCCGGTACGCACAAGCCGACACCTCACCGGCCCGTCCCGGGGCCGCCGCCACGATCCGGTCCACCGTGGCCGAAGTGGCATCCGCAAGCGGCCGGCGTGACCAACAGCCCGGGTTGGATCCGGTACCGCGATCTGATCAACGAGGTGAGCCGCCGCGCCGACCTGGACTTCGACCACGCGCGCCTGGCCGCCGAGGCGACCACCACGGTACTCGCCCGCGCGTTGGAGGAGTCCGACCGGCGGCAGTTCCTGGACGGCGTACCGACCGAACTGCACGACGACTACGCAATCAACGTCCCCTACGCCCCGCTGGACCTGAACGGGTTCCTGATCCAGGTCGGCACGATCGTGCATCGCGAACGCGACCAGGCCCGGTACCAGGTCCAGGCGGTCCTGAGCACGATGGCCGATCAGGACCACGACCTGATCGCGGCCTTGGACCTGCCGGACTACGTCCATCCGCTCCTCGCTCCGCCACCGATCGGGGGCGGGCTGGTCGCCGGCCCGACCGAACAGCCGCCTCCGCTCACCGACGAGGAGCTGCGCGAGGCCCTGTCCACGTTGCCACTGTGGTCGGGGGACCGCCGGGCACTGATCCGCGAGATCGTCCTGCCGGCGGAGAACCTCGACCGGGTCCTGCACCGGCTGATCCAACTGCGCGAGGACGTGGGGCGCGTGCCGCACATCGGCCGGCGCGGGCCGAACACCGCCACCCTGGTCGTGCGTACCACCAGCGTCGACGCGGTCACCAGGCTGGACGTCGAACTGGCTTACGCGGTCGACGACGCCATCGTCGAGGCCGGCGCCGGCATGGCGTCCTGATGCGAACGCCGCCCGGTTCGGCACCTCCTGCCGGCGCCGCCCGGTTTAAGTCCCGCCGCGTTGGTCAGTGGTACCCCGCGACGGTAGCCGTACGGCAGCGACGGTAACGGTACGGCGGCAGCCGGCAGCCGTACCGCCGCGCAGCACCTGGTTCCGCCTTCCGTGCACCGCCCGGTGGACCCACCGGGTCAGCTATCCCACCCCGGCCCGCAACGGGCCACCCCGCGGACACCTGCCGTCCCGCGGACGCTCGGACGATCCCACCAGGAATGACAACCCACCCAGGGGCGTAGATCCGGAAGGGAAAATCATGACGTCAGCCACCAAGCAGGACGAGGCGCGTGAGGCCAGAGAGCAGCAGGAGCACGGTGACGGGCAGCGCATGATCGAACCCCTCCTGATGGCCGCGATGATGGCCCACCAGCGGGAGGAGCACATCAACGACGTCAACCCGCTGATGCTGGCGATGATGGCCCGCTGGCGTGAGGAGCGCACCGAGGAGATCCAGCCGGTCGTCCTCGCGATGCTGGCCCGCCAGCGGGAGGAGCGCAGCGGCGTCATCAATCCGGTCGTCCTCGCGATGCTGGCGCAGCACCATGCCGCCGACCCCAGCGAGGAGATCCACCCCGTCGCCCTCGCCATGATGGCCCACCACCACGGTGAGGAGCGCGGCAGCGTCATCAACCCGATCGCCCTGGCGATGATGGCCCGGGGCCGGGACGAGCCCGGCACCATGGTCACACCGCTGATGCTGGCCATGATGGCCCGGGGGCACGAGCGCCGTGCCGACGTCGTCAACCCGATCGCCTTCGCGATGATGGCCAACCGCCGCTAGCGCGGCCACGGCCGGGGGCCGCCGGCGCGGTGCTGGCCGACCGCCGCCAGGTAGCGGCAGCGACAGACATGTCCGTGGATTTCATTGGCGTGGCTCTCCGGTTCGCCGGCGCCGCCCGGCGGCCGGAGGGCACCGCAACAGACCGGGAGGTTCACCATGGCGGACCGGTCCGACACCGACTCGGTGGAACCGCTACTCGAGGAACTGATCAAGGAGATCATGACCGGCACGGGCTCGGACCCCAGAGACGGCGCCCACCACGAGGAAACGATCACCGCGGCGCTCACGGAGGCGGCGGCGGTGTCGCTGACCCGTACCCTGACCCAGGCGTCCGACTTCGAGAAGGTACTCCTGGTCGGGGCGCTCGCCCCGGCACTCGCCGACGCCCTCGCCCCGCCACTGGCGAAGGCGCTCGCCCCGGAGATCGCCAACGCTCTCAGTCAGCTGGCCACGCAGGCAGCGGTACCCGCGGAGCAGGCCGAGGGCCGCGGCACCGGCGGTAGGCGCTGATCCGGTCATGGGGTTGCCGGCGCTTGGAGACCCGCCGCGGACCGCGACCGTCTGGCGGGTGCGGCGTCGGGTACCGGCCGGCTGGTGCTCGTCATCGGCGCCGTCCTGGCCGGACTGTGCTGCGTGGGTGGCCTGGTGGCCGCTGCCGTGAAGGGGGCCGGGGACGCCCGGCTCACTTCGGCCGTCGCGGACACCGACCCGCCGCCGACCCGCGCGCAGGCGCACGCCCGGCTCGGCCAACCCGCCCGCGACGGGCAGTTCGAGTTCACCGTACGATCGATGGCGTGCGATCGCCCGACGGTCGGTGACCAGCTCTTCCACAAGGCCGCGCAGGGCAGGTTCTGTCTGGTCACCGTGGACGTCAGGAACGTCGGTACCCGCCCGCGCTCGCTCAGCGGCGGCAACCAGATCGCCACCGGGCCGGGCCGGGTGGCGTACCGCAACGACGTGCTGGCGGAGCTGTACGCCAACCGGAACACGAAGACGTTCTACGAGAACATCAGCCCGGGTAACTCGGTGACCGGCACGCTGGTGTTCGACATCCCCACCGGCGCCAGGATCACGGCGCTGGAACTGCACGACTCGCGGTTCTCGCGGGGCGTGACCGTCGACGTCGGCTGAGCGCCGACCCCGCGCCCGCCCCCGCACCCGCCCCCGCGCCCGAGGTCCGCACCCGCACCCGCACCCGAGGTCCGCGCAATGTCGCACTCATTGCTGCTATCCGCACGGCGGATGCCGCAAAGTTCGCGACATTGCGTGGATCTTGGGGTGGGTGGCCGTGGC
The DNA here is from genome assembly GCF_049999945.1 of Planosporangium spinosum. Taxonomy (NCBI): domain Bacteria; kingdom Bacillati; phylum Actinomycetota; class Actinomycetes; order Micromonosporales; family Micromonosporaceae; genus Planosporangium; species Planosporangium spinosum. Next base: position 24,932 of record NZ_JBLYUB010000018.1, read on the forward strand.
CGGCTACCCGCCCCACCCCGGCGGGAGCAGTGCGGCCCGGTGGCGCTGCAACTCGGCCAGTTCCGATGGCTCGGCCGTACCGCCGAGCCCGGCGAGAACGCCGAGCAGCATGCGGCGCAATCGCTGCGCCACCTCGATCCGCTCATCCACCTGCGCCAACTGCCGCTGCAGCAGCCCACGCGGATCCGCGCCGCGGCCGTCCAACACCTGGCCGACCTCGGCCAGGGACAGGCCGAACCCGCGCAGCGCCGCCATCCCGACCCGGATGCGGGTCGGTCCACTGCTTCCGCACGCCTGCCCGCTGCTTCCGCGTTCACGACAGCGACGCTATGACCTCACACCGTGACAGGTGCAAGCCGACGATCAGGCCGGCGCACCCTGGACCGCGACGATCGGCTCGTGGCGTACCGGGAAGTTGACGGAGCCGGCGATGAAACAGACCCGGTGGGCGTCCTCGTGCAGTGCCGTCGCCCGTTCCACCATGTCCGGCGACGTCACGGTGACCCGGGGCCGCAGGGCCACCTCGGTGAAGTGGCCGCCACCGTCGGCGGTCTCGGCCATCACCCCGCGCGGGGTGTCGGTGTACCCCGTCACCACCACCCCGGCCACGGCGCACACGTGCAGGTACGCCAGCATGTGGCACTGCGACAGCGCCGCGACGAGGAGCTGTTCCGGGTTCCACCGGTCCGGATCGCCGCGGAACGTCGGGTCCGACGAGCCCGGCAGCGGCGGCGGCCCGGCGGCGGTGACCTCGTGCGCCCGGCTGTACCCCCGGTAGCTCGCGGTGCCGGTACCCCGGTCGCCCGTCCAGGTGACGGTCAGCTCGTACGTGTGTGTCCTCGGCACCGGTCACTCCTTACGTCCACACCGGAAGGCATCCCCGAGGAAAGCTACCCTCCGGTACCGCCGACCGGCTTGCCATCCTGCGCTCCCGCCGGGGCAGGCACCGGGTGATCGGTTGTCCGGCCACCCACGGCCGGGCCGCCTGGATACGATCGGCCGATGAGAGCTGCCGGAACGTTCAGGGTCAATGCCTTCGTGCCGACCGACGTGGCGCCGGATCCGGCCGTACCGACCGGTCTTCCCGTGGGCGTCGCGACGATCGAGAAGCACTTCGAGGGTGCGGTCGACGGTCGTTCGACGGCCCTGTTCACCTCGGCGTTCGACCAGGCGAGGGGCGTCGGCACCTACGTCGCCATGGAGTCCTTCGAAGGCTCGCTGAACGGCCGGACCGGCGCTTTCACCTTCGCGCACTCTGCGACGACCACCGGCAGCGACCGTACCGCCGAGTTCTGCACCATCGTGCCCTCGAGCGGCACCGGTGAGCTGACCGGCATCTCCGGCACCGGTGGGATCGCGGTCGATGCCGACGGCACCCACCGGATCTGGTTCGACTACGAGATCGACTGAGGCCACGGAGGTCGGCTGAGGCCGCGCCACCTCGGTTGAGGACGCGCCACCTCGGTTGAGGACGCGCCACCTCGGTTGAGGACGCGTTACCCGGCGTCGGCGGCGGCCGGGTCGGTCCGGCGTACCGCGCGGAGGATGAGCCAGCCGTCGAGGCCGAGCCCGGCCGCCAGGCCGACGAGCAGGCCGGCGCCGAGGATCCCGTACATGCCGCCGCCGCTCCTGCTCGACTGGGCCACCGGTACGGCGTCGGCGCCCTGTGCGTCGCCGCCCTCGTGGTTGTGGCTGCCCGCGGCGGCCGGATCGTCGATCAGGGTGACGACCGGCGCCCGGTGCCCGGGTTGGTCGGCCCAGCGCACGACGGTGCCGTCGGAGTACGTCTGGACGATCGTGAACGCGACCCGGTCGGTGTCCGGCATCGGGCCGAGCGAGACCCTGAGCTGGTCGGGCGTGCTCGGGTCGGCCGGCGGGCCACCCACCCGGATCCAGGTGACGGTGGCCGTGACCTCGGTACTCTGCGTTCCGTGGATCAGCTCGACGGGATGGTCGAGCGTGCGCATGGTGGACGAGGGTGCCCAGTTGTCGACGGACATCGGGTAGATCTCGGCGATCGGCGTCGCCTCCGGCGCCACCAGTTCGACCTTCGTCGTGTACGCGCCCGGCCGTTCCTCCGGGACCTGGAAGGCCAGCTCGGCCGGGCCGCCGCGGGGCGCCTGGGACGGGGTCACGGTGACGTCCGCCGCGGCGGCGGGCGCCGCGAGGGCAACCGATCCGACCACGGCGGCGCCGAGCACCACCAGCACGGTACGCCAGTTGCCGTTCATGGACCGCTCCTCTTTCATGCCGGTGGCGTCTTTCATGCCGGTGGCGTCGGGGTACGGGCCCACCCAGTCCCGTACCCCGACGCCAGGTCTGCGCCCGTCAGTTGACGTTGATGCGAACCACGTCGAAGGCGGGCTGCTGGTTGGCGCGCTGCATCATCGGCAGGCGGTGGCTACCGTCACCGGCCCACGACGCGCACTGGGCGATGCCCTTCTGCGGCAGGCCCGGGACCTGGATCACGATCTGGTCCGCCTGGGCGCCACCAGCGTTGTCCTCGGTCGCGACGAAGAACGCCGGGGCCGGCGCCGGGTCGGGCGCGACGTCGGTGCTGTCGAGCATCCGGCACGAGGTGTGGAAGTGACCGCGGACGAGACCCTGCGCGTTCAGCTTCGACATCTCCACGTAGTAGCCGCCCTGGCCGGCGGCGAGGAACCGGTCGCGGATCAGGTTGCGGGTGCTGACCCGGATGGTGAAGGGCTGGTTGACCCCCACCTGCTGGGGCGCCTGCGTGATCAGCAGCGACGGGTTCTTCGCGGCATCGCCGACCTCACCCATTTCGGTGTCGACGCACCGGTTGCCGTTCTGGAAACCGTCGTGCAGCTGCAGGTTGCTGCCGCCCCGGCAACGGTCGGCGAGGATGTTCAGGTTGTTACCGCCGTTGTTGCCGCCGTTGTTGTTGCCGGTGTTGCCGCCGTTGTTGTTGCCGCCGGTGTTGCCGCCGTTGGCACCACCGTTGTTGCCGCCGTTGTTGCTGGGCTGGCTGACGGTGCACTTGGCCAGCTGGTCCAGGCCGGTCGGCTTGGCCGCGACCCGGCCGATGGCCGTCGCGATGCGGTTGATCGTGGCCGTACGCTTGCTGGCCAGCGGACCCAGGATCGAGTTGTTGACGAAGTTCGCCCCGCCCTGGCCCTTACTCGCGGCCAGTTGCTTGTTGGCATCGGCGATCTGCGTCTCGAGCTGGGCCAGGTTCTGGTCCACCTCGGCCTTCGCCGCCGCCGGTACGGCCGGCAGCTTGTCGGCGACCGTCGGACAGTCCACCGTCTGCCCGGCGCCCGAGGGGGAGGACGACGGGGTGCTGCCCGGGCAGCCCGGCTTGGGCCGCTGGCCGTCACCCCAGTGCTGGCGGACGGTGCGCCCGTTCTGCTGGGTGGTGGTGACGTCCTGGCCGTTGGGGGCGGTCGGGCCGGGAGCGACGGGACCGCACTGGGTGTTGGCCACCGGGCGGAAGCGCTGCGACTTCGCCGAGGACACCTGCTGCACGGTGACGAGGGCGCCGAACACCACGAGGACGGTGGCCACTGCGGCGATCCGCCTGTTTCTACTGCCGCGGGGACGTCCGCGCCGTTGTGCCGACCGATTCATGAGTGGCTACCTTCTCCTTCACGTCCGGGGCGGCGCGGTGGCGTCGTCCGTACGGGCTACGGGGCACTCGCACGTTGTCCGGTCCGGTGCCGGCATGCGCCCACTCTCATCTGCGACGAGTCCACACCGCAGCTTTCGGGGATTGACGTTAAAAGCGGCCTCGGATATCCGTCAAGCGCACCGAGGAAGAATTAAAGTTCCAAAGAGTCTCTTAATCGAGACTTATATTTCTCACTGTCCGGCACCCCGGCTAAATTCGCCTCGTCCAGCCCGGACATCTCCATCGCCCCGACCAAAGTCCCAGCTCAGAGCGGGTATAGCGCCACGTACCCGATCGACAGCGATGCGCAACCAGAAACAATTGAACAACCACAACGACGATCGCACAGGGCTCCGGTAGTGCCAGTCGACAATGACGACCGGAAATACACCTACACCATTGTCGTACCTTTTTCGCGACGATAACGCCGGACCGGCGACGGACACCGGAAAACGCAGCCGGGCAGGCGTCACCGACAGACCCGGAACGCCGGTCGACCCGCAGGTCAGCCGGTCGCCGGCGCCTGTCCGTTCTCCCGTCCGACGGCACGCGTGCCGGTTCCACCCGGTCAGGACGTGCGGATGCGCCTCCCATCGGTCACGTCAGTCGTCACGCCGTGCGGTAGTACGGGCGATCGACCCCTACGGTTCAACGCCGTACCGACGGACGCGGTCAGGACGGGTCGGAGCCGTTCCCGCGGTAGCGGTGCCCGCCGGGGGTACGGTCGACCGCCTCCGGCCCGAGCAGCACGGTGATCCGGCACTCGGGGTCGCCGACGGCGATCCGCTCGTCGAGCAGGATCGCCGCCCGGCCGTGGTTGCGGGCGGCGATGCCGCCGAAGACGCTGGAGGTCATGCGGCACAGGCCCGGAGCGTGCCGGACCGTGGGGCCGAACGGGCAGCGCCGGTTACCCAGCACGATCCGGTCGTCGCTGAGGCTGATGACGTAGAAGTCGCCGCCGATGGCGGCCTTGAGGCGCACGTAGCAGTCGGCGATCTGCTCCGGGGTGAGCCGGCCGGTGACGGCCCGGGCGCGGCGGTACTCGTCTTCCATCTGCCCGCCCACGGTCGCACCGACCCGGGCGATGGACTCCTCGTCGGCCAGCGGGCCGTGCATGTCGTTGACCGCCCGGGACAGCTCCACCACGAGAGCGCGCAGGAACGGCTCCCGGGTGAACCCGTCCGGGCCCGCCTCCTCGCCGGCCGGCAGCGCGTTCACCCGCCGCCGGGGCGGGTCGAACGAGTCCTCCTTGCGGCGGGTGACCGCCAGCGTGGCCCGTACCCGCTTGCCACCGCCCCGCTTGGCCACCAGCTCCAGATCCCGGGCCAACCGGGAAACCAGCCACAGGCCGCGGCCGCGCAGGCTGGTGGCCTCGGGCCGGGACGGATCCAGGGTGAACGACACCCCCAGGTCATGCACGGTGAGCACCGGCTGCGCCGCGGTCCAGTCGAGGCTGACCCAGATCGGACCACCGGCGTGCTCCACCGCGTTGCCGATCAGTTCGGAGACGACCACCTCCGCGTCGTCCACGTCGGCGGGGTCGGCAGCGTGCCGGCGCAGGAACGCGCCCACCTCGATGCGCAGTTCGCTGGCCGCGGTCGCGGTCGGGGGTTCGACAAGCCAGTCCATGACGTCAGCCCTTCGGCGGCGGGAGAAAAGCCGGCCGCCGGCGCGACGGTACCACCGCCAACCCCCGGATCAGTAAGGCCGAACGTCACAGTGGCTCCGTTCGAACGCCGATCGACCTGCGGAAACGCGCCGGCGAGATGGCCCGGCGGTGAATGCCCGGTAGCGGGCCGGATTTCCGCCGTACGGCCACTGATCAGTTTCATCGACGTGGTCCTATTCTCATCGGATTCGACCGTGATCGTGGGAAGGTTCGACGTTGGAGCAGGAAAGCAGCAGCGCATACCAGATCGGCCACCTCATCGGGACGTTCGGGGCGGCGCTCTGCTGCCTCGCCGTGGTCGCCGGAGTGGTCGTCGGAGTGGTCAAGCTCGTCAATCGCCGGAAGCCGCCGGCGCCGCACCAGGACCCGCCGCCAGCACCGCACCAGGACGCATAGCTGCCGGTACCGCTCCTGGTCGGTGGTGCGGCGGGCCCCGCGCAGCCTGCCACCCCTCCAACCCGGTCGTTGCGGGCGTGTAGTGAGGAGGAGGTGCGGATGGACGTGGAGCAGTCCTTCGACGCGTACGTGCGGTCGCGTGGAGCCTCGCTGTTCCGGACCGCCTACGTGCTCACCGGCGACCACCATCTCGCCGAGGATCTGGTGCAGGAGGCGCTGCTCCGCCTGGCCGGCCGGTGGCGCCAGGTCGCGTCCGCCGGTGATCCGGACGCCTACGTCCGCCGCACCCTCTACCACCAGCACGTCTCCTGGTGGCGCCGGCGCCGGCGCGGGGTCACCGAGGTGAAGGTCGAACCGCCACAGGTGGCGGCGCTGGACGCCAGCGGCGACGTGCCGTCCGCCCTCGCGGTGTGGGACGCGCTCGCGCGGCTCGCCCCGCGGCAGCGCGCGGTGCTGGTCCTGCGGTACTACGAGGATCTCAGCGAGGCGCAGACGGCCGCGATCCTGGGCGTGCGGGTCGGCACGGTGAAGAGCCAGGTACGTGACGCGCTGGCCAGACTGCGGGTACTCGCGCCGGAACTGTCCGACCGGATCGATCTGGAGGTGACGCCGTGACCGAACGTACGTTGGCCGAGGCGCTGCGGACGGTCGCGGACGAGGTCCCCGTACCGCCGCTCCCCACCGACCTGTGGCGGCGCGGCCGGCGCAGGCACCGCCGGCGGATCGCGGCGGCGCTCACCGCCACGGCGACGCTCGCGGTCGTCGTGGCGGTGCCGCTGACCTGGCTGGGGCCGGCCCCGGAGCGGGTCGAGCCAGCGGAGCCTCCGGGCGCCGCACCCTCCGTGGTGTACCCGCCGATGCCCTGGCAGCGCACCGTCCAGCAGGCGCCGGCCGGCCGCGCCGCGCTGATCGTCAGCGGCGAGGGCGCGTTCCGCGGCAGCGACCTGTTCGGGTACGAGGGCCGCACCGTCGTGGTGAGCCGAGCCGGCCGGTACCGGCTGGTCAACGGCGCCCACGAGGGCGAGGTCGGCGACGAGTTCCAACTGTCCCCCGACGGCCGGTACCTCGCCGCGCCGGGGCCGGTCGACGGCACCGACGGGTTGGGTTGGGACGCCACGTCGCTGGTGGACCTGACCACGGGTCGGGTGCGGGGGTACCCGGGCGGCATACCGGTCGCCTGGGCCCCGGACGGGCGGCATCTCCTGATCCAGGGCTTCCAGCACGGACCACTGGCGATGCTGGACATCGGGTCCGGCGCGGTGCGCCGCCTGGACGCCACCGGCATCCCCGAGGTACGGGGGCGGTTCACCGCGTTCGCCCCCGACGGTGGCCGCGTCGTGGTCGGCGTCGGCGGAAGCCTGTACGTCGCGGACGTGGCGACGGGTACCACCCGCAAGCTGGTGGACCTGGGACGCCGGTACCGGCTCGCCGGACCGGGTGCGTGGACCGCCGACGGGCGGATCGCGGTCTGGGAGGCGGTAGCCGGCTGCGAGGACGACTGTGAACTTCCGTACCCGGGTACGGGCGAGTTCCGGCTGCGTTTCCTGGACGCCGGGTCGGGGGCGGACGTTGCGGGTACCGGGCTCGACCAGGTACGGGGCCAGTTCCCGCGCCTGCTCGGCTGGCAGCGTGACGGGGATGCGGTCGTCGAGACGTACCGGCCCGCGCCGCCGCAGGCATCCGCGCCCGCAGCGGCCAGCCTGGAGGTCGTCGCGCTGCGCCCGGGCGGGGGACGGGCCGTGCTGGTCCGGCTACCGGCGGACGCCCACCACGTCGACGTCGCCCGGGACCTGCTGGCGGAGGGCCGGTTCGGGGGTGCTCCCCCGTCGACCGGCGACCGGCTGAGCGACTGGCTGGGCGGCCTGGCCGGCCGGCTCGCCGTACTGGCGGCCATCGTGGCCGGTGTCGTCGGGGTCGTGGTGCTGCGGCGAAGGATCCGCGACCGGCGTGGATCCTGAGCCAGCCGGGCGGGTCAGGACCGGTCGCTGGACGTCCACCCCTTCCGGTGGAGCCTTTCGAACCCGTCGAGCAGCAGGTCGAGCGCGAACTCGAACTCGAACTGGTCGTCACAGCCCTGGCCCACGACCGACCCGTCGTCGTGGGCGGCGTCCATGGCAATCTCCGCGATGTGGGGATACCTGCCTGCCATCTCGCGGAACGCGGCCGCCTGCAGCTCCGGGTCGGCCGGCAGCGGTGAGCCGGGAAACAGTTCCTGGGTGAACCCCCATACGCGACTGCCGAGAGCGTGCATCACGTGGTGGGCGAGGTTGATGGAGAAGCCGCCGGCCCGGAACATGCCGACGACCGAGTTCAGGTAGTCCAGGACGACCGGGGTGGGGGCGGGGCGGGACTCGATGACGCGCGACGCCCAGGGGTGGCGCAACAGCGTGCGTCGGGCCGAGAGGATGCGCTGGCGGATCGCGGACTTCCAGTCGGCACCGCCGACCGGCGGGTCGATCTCACCGACGACGACGTCGACCATGCCGTCGAGGAGTTGTTCCTTGTTGGCTACGTGCTTGTAGAGCGCCATCGGCACGACGCCCAGTTCGTGGGCGAGGGTGCGCATGCTCAGCGAGTCGATCCCGGCGTCGTCGGCGAGCGCGACGGCGGCACGCAGCACGCGGTCGCGGTTGAGGGGGGCTCGGCGCGCACCGTCGACCTGCTGGGCCATCTCGACCGCCTTCCTTTGGTGCAGTTGCCGACCGTACCCGCTCTTGACGGTGTACGGCGTACACCCTACTCTGATCGCAAGAGGTGTACGCCGTACACCCATCCGGCCGCCGGACGACCGGAACGACGAAGGGAGCCCGCCGTGACCTCCTCCACCAGGCGAGAGTGGCTAGTGCCCGCCGGGCTGATCCTGCTCAGCGCCGTCCCGGTGCTCGCCGGCGCCGCCCGGGCCGCCCAGCTCACCGGCGGCGCCACCGTCACACCGGACAACGCCCGGTTCTTCGCCTCGCCGGTACCCGTACTGGTGCACATCGTCAGCGTCACCCTGTACGCGCTCCTCGGGGCGTTCCAGTTCGCCCCCGGCTTCCGGCGCCGCAGACCCGGCTGGCACCGCATGGCCGGGCGATTGCTGGTTCCCTGCGGGCTCGCCGCGGCGCTGTCGGGCCTGTGGATGACGCTGTTCTATCCCCGCCCGCCCGCCGACGACGTACTGCTCACCCCGATGCGGCTCGTCTTCGGCGCAGGGATGGTCGGCTGCATCGTCCTCGGCGTCGCCGCGATCCGGCGCCGGGACATCGCCCGCCACCGCGCCTGGATGGCCCGCGGCTACGCGATCGGCCTCGGCGCGGGTACCCAGGTCCTGACCCACCTGCCCTGGATGCTGCTGGTCGGCCAACCGCGCGGGCTCGGCCGGGCACTGATGATGCTCGCCGGCTGGGTGATCAACCTCGCGGTGGTCGAATGGGCGCTCCGCAAGCGGCCGACCAGGCCGACCCGGACCCCCGGGGGCGACACCGGCGCTCGCGTTGGCGTTCTTGCCACAAGCTCGAGGACTGCAATCCGGACGTGACTGATGCCTCCATCGGTACCGACGCCGCCGAACGGACCATCACGATCTCGCTGCTGGTCTTCGCGGACAACGAGGTAGCAGGCCTCCAGAGAGCCCTCGCCGTCATCCGATCGACCGTCCATGCCGCGGGTGCCGCCACCCCATTCTGGCCAACCGCGGACGACTTCGTTGACGGTGACGTCGAGTACCGACCGCCACAGATTCAGATGGAACGCGCCACCACCCTGGTGGCATGACACTCCCACCACCGAACTGAACGCGGCCCCGGCTCTCACCCTGAGTCGGGGCCGCAGCATGTCCCCCCTGTTGTGACGAGGCCGCAGGCATAGCCGCGCCACCGCTGCACAACGATGCAAGCGGGGTCACCCAAGAGACGGTCTCTGCCCGCCATCAGGAGATGCCTCGGCGGGCCGATGCCCGAGATGCCAGGTGAGACGCCAGCCGGCACACCTCTCCCGCCATCGATCCGCCCCCTCCCAGAGGGGCGATACCGAGACGGCCCACCGTACTTGCACAGGTGAGCAAGGGAACCTTCGATCTCGAAGGGCGTCTCCGTGTCGCCTACTTCGGGAAGAGCATCCACGTATTCGGTTCGGAGACGAAGATGCCCTTGCCCTGGTGCCGGTAGATGAGCAGGCGGGCCTCCAGTCGGACCATCACGAGCTGGATGGTGGTGCTACCGACGTTGAACATCTTCTGCAGTTCCGACAGAGACGGCAGCTTGGAGTGGGGCGCTCGCTTTCCCGATCTGATGGCTTCCTCCAACTCGTCAGCGATGCGTACATAGTCAGGCGTGATCGGCATGGAGTCGTCCTCTTCCTGCGTGGCAACTCCATCTGATCACCTGTGCCGCTGCGCGCTCAAGCTTCATGCGCCGCTCGCATTGACTCTTCCTAGTGTCACGTATAAGTTGCAACTGAGCCTCTTCCTGCGTGGCAGCCGGTAGAGGTTTCGCTCCGGAGTTGCTCCGCAAGTGCAAGTCCCGGCGGGGAGCTGCGCCACTGAGCCGCTCCCCGTCGGAGGCACCCCCGACCCCGACCCCACGGCGACGGAGGCCTGAGTTGGTCAGCGAAGTGGATGAGATCGAGTACCCGGTACCTGCACAGCCGACCAACGAGGACATCGAGTACGCACAGAAGGCCGTCATCATCCACCAGGGTGAGCAGTGGCCCACGGGGACGCTGTGCGTCAACTGCCACGCCCCCTGGCCCTGCGCACTGAACCGCTGGGGCCGCACGGTGCTCACGTCTGTCGGCTGCGGCGAGGCGGATGTCGTCGGCCTGATCCGCCGCGCCAGGCACGGGATCGTCCCTTGGTCGTAACCCGACTTCGGGTTCCACGTACCGGAGCGCGGCGGCCGTAGGACCCCAGCCCTTCCCCGCCCTCGGCCGTCGCGCTCCCCACCACGGCGGGAGGAATCGCGTTGCCAAATCCGTACATCGAGGGATACCGGTCCGCCCTGCACAGCAAGCACCAGCGGAGGTGGTCGTGGAGAAGGTTCCGCACAACATGCCGGTGTGGCGAGCGATGGCCGTGCGCGATCCTGACAGCCCTTTTGGCCGACTGCCCCGGGCACTGGCCCGGGTGAACGTCCACGTCCCCATCCGGCCCAACTGGGTGTGCGCCGGCTGCGGGGCACCCTGGCCGTGCGAGACGCGCCGCAACCAACTGCTCGCCGAGTTCGACGGCACTCCGGTCTCGCTCGGCCTGCTGATGGGCGGCTACTTCGTGGACTGCTGCGCGGACCTGCCGAACCGCGCGGTGGGCGAGTTGTACGGACGGTTTCTCGGCTGGCTCAAGGAACAGCCCGAGCCGCACGAGGACCAGGAGCCGTAGCACACCAATCTTGGAGAGTTAGGCACCAATATTGGTGCCCAACTTTCCAAGATCTACGAGGAACCGGGCTGCAACACTGTCGTAGACGCTCGGCATGGCCCCTCCGATACCGGCACGGTGTTCCGCCTGGCCGGACGACTCGCCTCAGGATCCCGACCCGATCCTCAGCTGGCCCCGCAGGCAGCCTTGAACTGCGTGACGGCGGTGTCCAGGGCCGCCTTACTCGGCGCTTCCTTCGGGGCCGTCACGTACTTGTCGGCGAGGTCCGACATGGCGGTCGCCACCTGCTTCGCGGCGTCGCTGACCTTGGTGCTCGCGGTGATCATGTGCGCGTAGACCGCCGCGGCGCCGGCGGAGTACTGAGCACTGACGGCGGAGTGTCCAGCCGGAGGTCCGATCTTCTCCGCCTCGGCGACCTTCGCCATGGTGGTCTCGATGTCACCGCTGATCTCGCTGCACGCGGTCTTGGTGCCGGCGTCCGTGGCCGGAGTGCCGCTCGTGGCGGTCGATTGCGCGGTGGCCGCCGCGTTGCCGCCGCCCGCCTTCGCGGAGTCGCCCGCCGAATCGTTGCCGTCGGTGCATCCGGCCACAACTACCGCCGTGATGGCCAAGCCGAGCAGCCCAAACCGAACTGGTCGCATGATTTCCTCCCCAGGTGTCTCTGCGATCGCTGCCGCAACTTACCAGATCAACGACGGACGTGAATCTCGATGCCGTCTCCGGGTCGCCCGTTGCCGGCCTCGAACGTTGGAGGTCCACGCCGACCGCACCGGCCGCCGGGACAGAACGCCACGGCCGCGCGCCGAGGCCGCGCTACCGACTCAGGACATCGACGAAGGGGGCTGACCCAGTAGACGCAGGCGTTGCTCCACAGCGCGCTCAACCTGGTGGCGGGCGTAACCGCGTAGCCGCTGCCTGAACCGCGTACTCCGCAGCGCTTCGCGGGCCGATGCCCGCAACGTCTCGCTCCCGGAGGAGAGGGCGTCATCCGCTTGAGAAAGCAGCTGGTCGACCTGCGCCATGTCGTAGCCACGCAGCGCGATCATGAAATCCGACACCACGGAAGCCAACGTATCGAACAACATCAAACGGTAGGTTGCTGCGACCGCACCACGGGGCCGGTCGACCGCGAACGACGAAGCCCCTCCGACAGGCGTTCGCGCTGGCCGGAGGGGCTTTTCCCTGACCGTTGCGGAGGGCGTGGGATTCGAACCCACGAGGACGGGGATACCGCCCTAGCGGTTTTCAAGACCGCCGCCATCGGCCACTAGGCGAGCCCTCCTGAACCGCGACGACACCCACCCGCGCCACCTCGGCAAGGTCGGCACGCAGGGGATGTCCCGCAGCGGACGCGATCCCGGCCGCAGGCCGGGTCGGTGTCCGCCACTAGTCTGCCAGATCCCACCGGCCGGCTGAGCCCGGCCGGTGATCTCCGCCGCGCCACGGCGCCACGCCGGAGACGGTGGACTCGCTGCGCGGGGCGGACCGGGCAGGGGATAACGTCACCAGGGTGTACGCGGTGACGATCACTGAGCCGGGCGGTCCCGAGGTCCTCCAGTGGACCGAGGTACCCGATCCCGAGCCGCAGCCGGGTGAGGTCCTGATCAACGTGACGGCCACGGCCGTCAACCGCGCGGACGTGATGCAGCGCCAGGGCCTCTACCCGCCGCCGCCCGGCGCCCCGCCGTACCCGGGGCTGGAGTGCTCCGGCACGGTCGAGGCGGTCGCCGACGGCGTCGAGGGCTGGAAGCCCGGCGACGAGGTGTGCGCACTGCTCGGCGGCGGCGGGTACGCGCAGAAGGTGGCCGTCCCGGCCTCTCAACTGCTGCCCCGGCCACGGACGGTGAGCCTGGTCGAGGCGGCGGCGCTGCCCGAGGTCTCCTGCACGGTCTGGTCGAACGTGACCGACCTGGCGCACCTGCGCGCCGGTGAGACGTTCCTGGTGCACGGTGGCGGCAGCGGCATCGGTACGTTCGCCATCCAGTACACGAAGGCGCTGGGCGCGAGGGTGGTCACCACGGCCCGCCAGCCCAAGCACGACACGCTCAGGGAACTGGGCGCCGACGTCACGATCGACTACTCGACGCAGGACTTCGCGGAGCTCCTGAAGAACCAGGTCGACGTCATCCTCGACATCATCGGCGGGCCGTACCTGCCCGGGAACGTCCGGGCGCTGGCCACCAACGGGCGGCTGGTCGTGATCGCCAACCAGGGCGGCCGCAAGGGCGAGCTGGATCTCGGTCTGCTGCTCGCGAAGCGGGGCAGCGTCGCGGCCACGACGCTGCGGGCCCGGCCGATCGAGGAGAAGGCCGCGATCGTACGGGGCGTGCACCAGCAGGTGTGGCCGCTGGTCGAGGACGGCCGGATCCGCCCGATCGTCGACCGTACGCTGCCGATGTCGCAGGCCGCCGAGGCGCACCGGCTGCTCGAGTCCAGCGCGCACCTCGGCAAGATCGTGCTGGTCAACCCCGAGGTAGCAGGAGCCTGACCGTCAGACCCGGCGCAGCACCCGGACCGGGCCCGGCCCCTGGTCGGCCAGTTCGTCGCCGTGGTTGTACAGCCCGCAGGTCTTCATCGACAGGCAGCCGCAGCCGATGCAGCCGTCGAGCCGGTCGCGGAGCCGCTCCAGCATCGCTATCCGGTCATCGAGGTGGCTGCGCCAGGTCCGCGAGAGGCGGGTCCAGTCGGCCTTGGTCGGCGTACGCCGGTCGCCCAGCGACTCCAGCGCCGCGCCGATCTCCTCCAGCGGTATGCCCACCTGTGCCGAGATCCGGATGAACGCGACCCGCCGCAGCGTCGACCGCTCGTAGCGGCGCTGGTTTCCGCTGGTCCGGGTGGACCAGATCAGGCCGAGGCGCTCGTAGTACCGCAGCGCGGAGGGTGCGACGCCGCTGCGTGCGGACAGCTCGCCGATCGTCAGCAGGTCGTGCATCACAGCCCCTTGAGTTGAAGTTAGCTTCAACTTGCAGTCTACGGACATGACCCTGACAACGACCCGTCCGGCCCGGCCGCCGGAACTGATGGCGGCCCTGCGCCGGCTGACCGGCGACGAGAAGCACGCGCCCGCGTCACTGTCCACGCTGGACGTCCTGTGGGTACTCTACGACCGCGTCCTCCGGGTGGACCCGGCCCGTCCCGACGCCCCGGACCGCGACCGGTTCCTGCTGTCCAAGGGGCACGGCCCGGCCGCCTACTACGCCGTACTCGCCACCAAGGGCTTCTTCCCCGCCGACTGGCTCGACGACCTGGCCGGTCGGGACAGCCACCTCGGCCACCACCCCGACCGCACCCTGGTACCCGGCGTGGAGATCGGCTCCGGCTCGCTCGGCCACGGCCTGGGCCTCGGCGTGGGCACCGCGCTCGGGCTGCGCGCCCAGGGCCTGACCTCGTCCCACGTGTACGTGCTGGTCGGCGACGCCGAACTCGACGAGGGCTCCAACCACGAGGCGATCGCGTACGCCGGCGCCACCGGGCTGGACAACCTGACCGCCGTCGTGATCGACAACCAGTCGGCGACCCACGGCTGGCCCGGCGGCATCGCGAGCCGCTTCACCGTCAACGGCTGGACCGCGACCACCGTGAACGGCCGCGACCACGACGGGATCGCCGCGGCGTTCGCGGGCGCGGCGACCGGACAGCCGCGGGTCGTCGTGGCCCGCGTCGAACCCAAGTACCAGGGAGCGTAGAGCCATGCGGGAGAGCTTCATCCGTACGACGGCCGCCCTGCTCGACGACGATCCGCGGACCGCCGTGGTGCTCGCCGACATCTCCGCCGACCGGTTCGTGGCGTCCGCGCGGCGGCACCCGGACCGGGTGATCAACGTCGGCATCCGGGAGCAGTTGATGCTCGGCGTGGCCGGCGGGCTGGCGCTGACCGGCCTGCGCCCGTACGTGCACTCGTACGCGCCGTTCCTGGTCGACCGGGCGTACGAGCAGATCAAGCTGGACCTCGACCACCAGCGTGTCGGGGCCGTCCTGGTCAGCGTCGGCGCCTCCTACGACGCCTCCGAGGTGGGGCGCACCCACCAGTCCCCCGGTGACGTGGCGCTGATCGACACGCTCGACGCCACCTGGACGGTGCACACGCCCGGCCACCCGGACGAGGTACCCGCGCTGCTGCGCGCGGCCGCCGCCCACGACGGCCCGGTGTACGTGCGGCTGTCGGCGCGCACGAACGGCACCGCCCACCCGGGCGCCGACCGGTTGACGGTCCTGCGCCGGGGTGCGCGGGCCTCGGTCGTCGCGGTCGGTCCGATGCTGGCGCCGGTGCTGGCCGCCACGGAGGGGCTGGACGTGACGGTGGCGTACACCCACACGCCCCGCCCGTTCGACACCGCCGGCCTTCGGGCGCTGCCCGGCACCGACGTCGTCCTCGTCGAGCCGTACCTCGCCGGCACCTCGGCGCGGCTCGTGGCGGACGCGCTGTCGGACGTACCCCATCGCCTGCTCAGCCTCGGCGTGGGCCGCACCGACCTGCGGCGCTACGGCTCGCCGGACGACCATGAACGCTGGCACGGCCTCGACCCGGCGGGCCTGCGGCGGTCGATCAGCGCGTTCCTCGGGCGGTAGCGGGGGCGCCGGCCGCCGGTGGTCTCACCTGGTCACCGGCGGCTTGGGCACGGTCACGTCGGCCGGCGTCTTCGCGCCGAACACCGTCGCGACGAGGTCGCTGACGGTGTGCACGCCGGTGTCGAGCGAACCGCCCGGCTGCTGGTCGAACATGACCACGACGGCGTACCGGTTGTCCACGCCGACGAAGCCGACGCTGTGCGTGACCCAGTGCTTGACCTTGTCGTCGGTCTCCAACGACCAACCGTTCGTCAGACCGGGCCGGTTCGGCTCGCCGGCGGCCGCCACTCCCCACCGCTGGGCCGCGCCACCGCGCCGCATCGCGGCCATCAGGTAGTCCCGATCGGCCGGGTCGGCCCGGTCGAGCACGTACGAGAGCAGGTGCAACAGGTCGTCCGGGACGCACGTCAGGTGGTTCCACCGCCGGGCCGCGCCGGCCGGGAACTCGAGCTTCGCCATGCCGTACTGCTGTTGGAACCACGGTACGAAGGCGTCCTTGCCGAACCGGTCCCACAGGGTGTCCGCGGCTGCGTCCGACGACGCCTCCAGCATGTCGGCGATGTTCTTGCGCGCTGCCGTGTCGAGCTTGACCTCGCCGGTGCGCGCGCGTTCGAGCAGGTTGGTCGCCATCGCGAGCTTGATGGTGGCCGAGGCCCAGGTGGGGCGGTCGGCCTCACCGGCCCGCCACTCGGCGCCGGTCGTACGGTCGCGCACGATCACCGCCAGATGCCCCTGGGCCTTCGTGACGAGATCCGCGGCGAGTTGGAAGCGCTGCTGCTGCGCGGCGTCGACGGGGGTGGCGCCCGGCGGGACGGTCGCCGGTGAGGCGGTGGTGTCGATCGGACCGCCGGGGATGCCGCGTCCGGTCGTTTCCCGGCCGGCCGGCGCCTGGGCGGACGCGGGCGACTCGTAGGTGTGCACGTACCTCACCGCGACGACCGCGGAGACCGTGAGCACGAGAACTCCGGCCGTGAGCATCAGGGGGCTGCGGCGCATCGCATCGTGGCTTTCTCACCCGTCGGCTTCTGACCCGTCAGCCGGGAATTCAGGAAACCAAGGTAACAGTTGACGGGCGCGCGCGCCGCAACCGTCGATGGCACGGGAGTAACGGGCGAGGGTCGCCGGGGTGGGTACCGGCCGCGGAGCGGGGGTGGAGGAGCCGGGAAGGGACCACCGACTCGGGGCGAAAGGGGATCGTGCGTTTCATGATCGGGGTGGCGAGACGGCTGCTACCGCAGTCGTCTCGCCACCCCGATCATGGCCGGGGCGCCGGCCCGGATGTTGCGTCAGTCGCCCACCCGCTGCGAAGGAATCTGTCCTTGCAGCAGGGCTCGGACCTCCGACTCTCGGTAGCGACGGTGGCCGCCCAACGTGCGGATCGCACTGAGCTTGCCAGCCTTCGCCCACCGGGTCACGGTCTTCGGGTCGACGCGGAACATCGACGCAACCTCCGCCGGTGTCAACAGCGGCTCGGGTTCATGCGTACGCGATGCCATCGGTCACTCCTCCACAGGTACCCCAATGACGTCGACCGGTGTCCCGCCGGCCGACGCGTTTCTCATGGTCCGGCTAGTCCCCGATGTCCGACATGGGCCGAACGGTTGAAGGTCTCTGTATAGATGGATGATGAATCGGCCAGTTTTTGCCCTTTTAACCGGATCCTAGAGCATAAACCGGACGTTTAGCTACCCGCAGTGACCTCTGAAACACGAAAATCGCTCGCGTTAGCGCCTCTTCAAAATTCACTCATTAGATAAAAAACACCGAAACGGGCAGCGCGTATGGTACAAGCGCCGTCCACCGACGACCCGACATCAGTTGCAGCGTTCGAGTAGCTGCACCGCTCGCCACCGCTCCACCAGGCGCTCATATGCCGAGGTGGCGGAGTCCGCCTCGCCCCTGCCGACAGCCGCGAGACCCGCGGCGACCAGTCCCGGTGAGTCGTCGTCGGCGAGCGCCTCGTCGGATAGCAGATTGACAAGGCCGCCGTAGTCCAACTCGACCACGGAGCGTGGATGGAACTCCTCGAGCCACCGCGCGGTCTCCTCGACCGCGGCCGTGATCGGGGCGTCGCCGAGCGACCGGCGCAGGACCGAGTGCGCCCGGTGCGCCCGCCGCCGCGCCTTGGAGATCTCCGTGCGGTACCGCAGCACCCGCCGCCCGGAGCGCAGGGTCAACTCGCGCTCCGACAGGTCGACGAAGACGAACCAGCGCAGCGGCACCCCCCAGGTCGCCACCTGCTCGTGCACCCGGGGAAGGCCGTGCTCCAGCACCCGCGAGCCGCTACGCCAGTCGTCGAGCACGCTCTTGGCCAACCCCGCGAACAGCGGCGGCACGAACGCGTCGGCCAGGACGCCCGGTACGCCGTCGCGGGCGGTCAGCGCGGCCTCCGCCACTCGTACCCGCAGGTTCCACGGACAGATCAGCAGCGTCTCGTCGGCTTCCAGCACGTACGCCTCGTCGGGCAGCTCCGGCAGCCGGGTCCAGCCCGCGCCGAGCGCCTCCAGCACGGTCGTACGCTGCCGCCCCGGTCCCTCGGCAGGCGCCACCGCCCGCCCTTCCTTGACGTAGCGTCGCCAGTACTCCTGGCGCTCGCGGTCGAAGGCGATCAACGGCTCGTACACCCGAAGGTACGACGCGAACAGTGACGGCACGTCGCGATCGTGCCACGTTTCGCCTCGATGGCGCACTTTCGCGGACGACGACCACCATCGACACGGAGCACCGGCCCGCTGATCGACGCGGGAGCACCCGGTTGATCCCGCGCTGACGCAGAGAAGTGCCCCGGTCACCCCGCGCTGGCACCGGCCGTGCGGCGGTGGTCCGTATGGCGGATGTTTGTTTGGTCATCGACGCCTCACGCGGTCGGCGCTACTAGGCTCAGGCTCGTGCCGGCACCATCCCCGCCGGCATCAGGTGCCGGCCCAACAAGGAGATCCCATGGGCGTTTTCACCACGGCGGGCGGCCACGAGCCGACCGGCCACGAACAGGTCGTCTTCTGCCAGGACAGGCAGACCGGCCTCCGAGCGATCATCGCGATCTACTCCACCGCCATCGGCCCAGCCCTCGGCGGTACCCGTTTCTACCCGTACGCGAGTGAAGAGGACGCGATCCACGACGCCCTCGAACTGTCCCGCGGCATGGCGTACAAGAACGCCCTCGCCGGGCTCGACCTCGGCGGCGGCAAGGCGGTCATCTGGGGCGACCCGGACCGCGACAAGTCCGAACCGCTGCTGCGGGCGTACGGGCGGTTCGTCGAGTCGCTGGGCGGCCGCTACTTCACCGCCTGCGACGTGGGCACCTACGTGCAGGACATGGACGTCGTCGCGCGCGAGACCCGGTACGTGACCGGCCGTTCCGAGGCGTACGGCGGCGCGGGCGACTCGTCGGTGCTTACCGCGTACGGCGTCTTCCAGGGCATGCGCGCCGCGGCCGAGCACCGCTGGGGCAGCCCGTCCCTGCGCGGCAGGCGGGTCGGCATCGCCGGCCTGGGCAAGGTCGGCAAGCACCTGACGCGGCACCTGCTCGACGACGGCGCCCAGGTGGTGGCCACCGACGTGTCCGAGCGCGCCTTCGAATGGGCCCGCTCCACGTACCCGCAGGTCGACCTCGTCGACGACGTCACCACCCTGATCACGTCCGACATCGACGTGTACGCCCCGTGCGCGCTGGGCGGCGCCCTGAACGACGACACGGTGCCGGTGCTGCGGGCCGAGGTCGTCGCCGGCGCGGCCAACAACCAGCTCGCGCACCCCGGAGTGGAGAAGCTGCTCGACGAGCGAGGCATCCTGTACGCCCCCGACTACGTGGTCAACGCCGGTGGCGTGATCCAGGTGGCCGACGAGATCGAGGGCTTCAACTTCGAGCGGGCCAAGCTGCGGGCGGGACGGATCTACGACACCACCCGGCAGATCCTCCGGCTCGCCGAGGAGGAGAGCGTGCCGCCGGCGGTCGCCGCCGACCGGCTGGCTGAGCGCCGGATGGTCGACGTCGGCCGGCTGCGCACGATCCGCCTGGGCCGCGACCGCTGAGCCGGCGCCCCTTCCTCTCTTTCCGTAAGGAGTGCGCCCACCCGCCGGGTACCCGGCGGGGGGGCGCACTCCTTAGTTCGTACCCCACCCGGGTCGGCTTCCCGGGAGTGTCGCTTCTCAGGAGTAAGGAGCACCGGAGGAGGGAAGGGGAGCACGGAGGAGGAGCCGAGTGGGAGCCGGAATCACCCGCGCCGGTGACCTGCGATCTCGTGGTTACGACCGGTTGACCCGATCATGCCTTACCCCCCGATCCGGACAGGCGCCCGATCACACCGGAACGTCGGGGAGGGCGAGATGCCGAAACCGCATCACGACATGTACCGTAAGAGCCACGAGAGATGCCTGACGTGTGGGGCTCGCCGGTAACGGCTGCCCCGTAATTTCGTGCGAGGGGGTCGAGCCATGGGGCGCGGCCGTGCTAAGGCCAAGCAGACGAGGGTGGCCCGGGAGTTGAAGTACCACTCCCCGAACACAGACCTCGCCGCGTTGCAGCGGGAACTGGCTGGCAGCAGCCGGAAGTCTGACGACGACTTCGACGAGTACGGTGAGTACGTCGAAGACGACGAAGAAGACGACGAGGATGACGACCGCGAGGCGGGAAGTTCCCCTCCGGGTCGTCATTGACCTCTCGATCCGCACCGGGCACGTGGACTTGATCCGCGTGCCGCGTTCTGTCCGGGTCGCTTCTCGCCGGTCATCTACCGGAACCGCCGTCACAGGCCCGGTCGCTCCGTAAGGAGCGCCCTCCATCCCGACGTTCGCCCTTGCCAAGGGCGGGTGCGTGGGGCGACAGGGTCGGGCCGTGCCGGCCGGCACGCGGAGTCGGCTCCACCGAGCCGCTCACCTGGGCCGATTGTTCCAGTTGTAGAACGTCGGAATGTTTTCGAAGTGGTTCCAGGCGCACACCGCCGTGTCGCCGTCGCCACCGGGGAGTTCGGCCCGCGCCACGCGGGCCGCCCTGCCTTCGGCGAGCAACCGTTCGATTCCGTCGGCGGCCGCGCGTACCCGGTCGGCGACCGGGTCAGTGAGTTCGCGCATGGTCGAGCACTCCCTCCAATAGCTGGATCTTGCTGTTGTGGCAGTGGTTGGTCCGCGTACCGTCGAACCGCCCGTGCTCGAAGTACCGGTTGGCGGCATGCGCGCCGCCGCAGAACCCGAAGTACGGACAGCCGGCGCGGCACGCCTCGACGCCGGCGAGATACTCGGGTACCCACGCCGCGGAGTCGGCGGCGCCGGTGAGGATCTCGCCCAGCGGGGTGGTCAGCACGTTTCCGCTGCTGAAGTCGCCGTAGCGGGGGTCGGTGAAGCCGGCCAGCTCGGGTGAGAGCAGGAACACCCGGCCGTCGGCGGCGATCGTGGGGATCGGGTCGAGCGTACGGGGCAGCACCTCGTCGGCCGTGTCGTCGAGTACCGCGCCGACGTACCGCAGCGTCCACTCGATCTCCCGGACGTGGATGCGGGGATCGGCCCGCCAGGCCTGCACCATCTCCGCCCAGAAGGTGCGCACGGCGTCGCCGGCGAAGTCGTTGGACCGGGCGTTGACGCCCTCCTGCTCCTCGATGTTGATGCCGAGCACGTCACAACCGAGATCGAGGAAGTACGCGTACAGTTCGGCGGCCAGGCCGGGTCGGGGCGCGGAGACCACGCAGAGGGCGGAGAACCCGATGCCGTGGCGGCGCAGCGCGTGGACGCCCCGCACGATCCGGTCGTAGGCGGGGGCGCCACCCCGGGTCACCCGGGCGGTGTTCAACTCGGGCGGACCGTCGACACTGATACTGACCCGCATGTCGTGGGCGGCGAAGAACTCGCACCAGGCGTCGTCGACGAGGGTCGCGTTGGTCTGGACGTGGTGCTCGACGCCGGTGAACGGCGCCATCAGCTCGGCCATACCCGCCCGACCGGCGGCGAGCGGCTCACCACCGTGCCAGACGACGGAGAACCGGCGGTCGGCGGCCGCCCACGGATTCACCGAATCCGCGACGGCCCGCGCGACCTCCGGACGCATCCGCCGGTCCAGGGCGCGATACGGCAGATAGCAGTACGTGCAGTCAAGATTGCACAAGGTCGTGGGCTGCATGACGACGTACCCCGGTACCGGGGCGATGCCTCGCATGCCCGTCCACAAACCGTCCTCCTCTGGCTGGCGCCGCAGGAAGGTACAGCGTAAGCGGTGTCGTTGCCGGCTTCTAGATCTCTGAGCCGGAGATCGGAAATCAGCCGCTGGTGTGCGAGCCGACCATCTGGACGTTGCCGGTGCCCTCGATGATCTCGCCGACCTGCCAGGCTTCGATACCCCGGCCGGTCAGGAAGGCGAGGGTACGGTCGGCGTCCTCGGGGGTGACCACCGCGAACATGCCGACGCCCATGTTGAAGGTGCTCTCCATCTCCATGTCGTCGATGCGCCCCTTGGTGCGCACCAGCTCGAAGATGGGCTGCGGGCGCCAGGTCGAGCGGTCGACCACCGCGTCAACGTGGTCGGGCAGCACCCGGACCAGGTTGCCGGGGATCCCACCGCCGGTGACGTGCGCGAGGGCGTGCACCTCGCACTCGGTCATCAGGTCGAGGCAGTCCCGCGCGTAGATCTTGGTCGGGGTGAGCAGCTCCTCGCCGAGCGTGCGCTGGCGGCCGAACTCCTCCACGACGCTGTCCAGCCGCATCCGGCCCGCGCCGAGCAGGACGTGGCGGACCAGCGAGTAGCCGTTGGAGTGCAGGCCGGAGGAGCGCATCGCGATCACGACGTCGCCGACCTCGACCTTGTCGCGGCCCAGGATCTGGTCCTCCTCGACCACGCCCACGCCGGTGCCGGAGATGTCGTACTCGTCCGGCCGCATCACACCGGGGTGCTCGGCGGTCTCGCCGCCCAGCAGCGAACAGCCGGCGTACCGGCAGCCGTCGGCGATGCCCGCCCCGATCTCGGCCACCCGGTCCGGCACGACCTCGCCGCAGGCAATGTAGTCGAGCAGGAACAGCGGCTCCGCACCGCAGGCCACCAGGTCGTCGACGACCATCGCGACGAGGTCGATGCCGACCGTGTCGTGGATGTCCATCGCCTGCGCGATCACCAGCTTGGTGCCGACGCCGTCGGTCGACGAGGCCAGGATCGGGTTGCGGTACTTCTTGGCGTCCAGCCGGAACAGGCCGGCGAAGCCACCGATGTCACCGACGACCTCTGGCCGCCAGGTCCGGTGGACCTTGCTCTTGAGCAGCTCCACGGCCTGCTCACCAGCGTGGATCGAGACGCCCGCGTCGGCGTAGGTCACGGTGCGCCGGCGGCGGTCACGGCCGTTGCTGCCGGCCGACCACAGCTGCTTATCGGCCTTCCTGCCCTGCTCGGTCGACTCGGCGGCAGGTCCGTTGTCGGCGGTTCCCGGTGCGCCGTTGGCGTCGGCGTCCGTCTGGTTGGTGCGCTCAGTCACTGCGTCACTTTCTCCCCATATGCGTCGCGGCTGCTGCCGCGATGACCGCCGGATCGATCATTCGAAGCCGCCGGATCAAGCCTCGCGTCACGGGCGCAACAGCGCATCCGCGCCGCCGGGGCTGGGGGTGAACCGGTCGTCGCCCCCAGCGGGCTCGCCCGTACCGGAACGGCGGCCGTTGTCCCCGTGGCTCGGCGAGTCGGAGCCACGCCCCCGCGCGGGGCCACCCGAGTTCGCCGTCCTGGCCAGACCTTCCAGTACGTGCTTGCCGATAACGTTGTCAGCGGGCAGGTCGATGGGGTACTCCCCGTCGAAACACGCCCGGCACAGCCGGGTCTTCGGCTGCTCGGTGGCCGCGATCAGGCCGGGCAGCGACACGTAACCCAGCGAGTCGGCACCGATCGAGCGCCGGATCCCGTCGGTGTCGAGGCCGTTGGCGAGCAGCTCCGCCCGGGTAGCGAAATCGATGCCGTAGAAGCACGGCCACTTCACCGGCGGCGACGAGATCCGTACGTGCACCTCGACCGCGCCGGCCTCGCGCAGCATCCGCACGATCGCCCGCTGGGTGTTGCCCCGCACGATCGAGTCGTCGACCACCACGATCCGCTTGCCGCGCACCACGTCGCGGAGCGGGTTGAGCTTGAGCCGGATGCCGAGCTGGCGGATCGTCTGCGAGGGCTGGATGAAGGTGCGCCCCACGTAGGCGTTCTTGACCAGGCCCATCCCGTACGGGATGCCGGACTCCTCGGCGTAGCCGATCGCGGCCGGGGTGCCCGACTCGGGCACCGGGATGACCAGGTCGGCCTCGGTCGGGTGCTCCCGGGCCAGGGCCCGCCCGATCGCCACCCGGGCGGCGTACACGTTCCGGCCGCTGATCGTGGTGTCCGGCCGGGCCAGGTAGACGTATTCGAACAGGCAGCCCTTCGGCTCGGGCGCGGCGAACCGGCTGGAGCGCAGCCCGTGCTCGTCGATCGCGAGCAGCTCCCCCGGTTCGATTTCACGGACCACGCTGGCACCGACCATGTCGAGCGCGGCGGTCTCGCTCGCGACGACCCAGCCCCGCTCCAGGCGGCCCAGCACGAGCGGCCGCACGCCCTGCGGGTCGCGGGCCGCGTACAGGGTGTCCTCGTCCATGAAGACGAAGCTGAAGGCGCCGCGCAGGGTCGGCAGCACCTCGAGCGCGGCGGCCTCGACCGACAGGTCGGGACGCGCCGCGAGTAGCGCCGTGACCAGGGCGGTGTCGGAGGTCGTGGAGTCGTCGCCGACCCCCAACTCGGCCACCTGTCGGGCCAGCTCGGCGGTGTTGACCAGGTTGCCGTTGTGCGCGAGCGCGATCGTGGTGGCCGCCCGGCCGTCCTCCGATCCACCGCGCGGGGCGGTCGCCCGCAGCGTCGGCTGGGCGTTCTCCCAGGTGGAGGCGCCGGTCGTGGAGTAACGGGCGTGCCCGATGGCGATGTGGCCGCGCAGGCTGGCCAGCGTCGGCTCGTCGAAGACCTGGGCCACCAGGCCGAGGTCCTTGTAGACCACGACGCCGGTGCCGTCGGAGACGGCGATGCCCGCCGCCTCCTGGCCTCGGTGCTGCAACGCGTACAGCCCGAAATAGGTCAGCTTCGCTACTTCTTCACCGGGGGCCCAGACACCGAAGACGCCGCATGCGTCCTGTGGTCCGGGCTGCTGCGGGTCGAGGTCGTGGCTGAGCCGACCGTCGCCTCGGGGCACTGCCGCTCCTGAAAATCGCCTTGGCCATCGGGCGCGTTGACGCCGCGCTCACGGTGGTCGTCGTCGCGGCACCCAGTGTACGCGAGTCCTCTTCTGCAACCCACGGCCACAGATCGAGTGCCCGACGTAGCAGTCTGCCCGACGTGGTGTGATCGCTACAAGGGCAGATACGGCGACAAATCGGCGCGAATCCCACTGGCGCTCACCCGGCCCGAGGCGACCGCCTCGGCCCAGCTAGTACGACCGGTCGCCATCTCCAGCCAAGTGGCCGGGTCCATCTCCACCACGTTGGGAGGAGTGCCACGGGTGTGGCGAGGACCACCCACACACTGAATCGCACCGTATGGAGGAACCCGGACCTCCACCGAACGGCCGGGCACCTTGGCCGCGAGCGCGGAAAGCGTTGTCCGCACGGCCTCACGCAGCGCCGAGCGGTCCGGAGTGCGCCCATTTACCAGCGCCTCAACGACGGCCGCGACAGTCTGGTTATACCGTGGCTCATCGGACACGTCGGGACGATACGACCACGCGTACGAAGATGGCAACACAAGCCTGCCTTTCGCGCAGGCGTCTGGACAAGGCATAGTTTGCTGCGGTGCAGCACGCTACGGAAACGCCGCTCGATCTGGCGCGGTCACGAGCGACGGGGAAGGGCTCGAATGACGTTCGGCCGGAGATGGAGCCGGAGGGCTGACGTGACAGTACGCCGAAAAGCACTGGTAGGTGCCGGTGTGGCGGCCTCGCTGACCCTGGGAACGCTGGCCGTCGCGGCCCCCGCGTACGCCGCCAGCGACATCTCGGTGCAGGTCACCGGGCAACCCGGCGAGATGGGCCCCGGGGACACGAAGAAGCTGACCGTCAAGGTCAACTACACGCCCGACCTCATCGGGGGAGCGTCGCCGGTCAAGGTCTCGTTGTCGGGGCTGACCAACTTCACGGCCAGCGACCCGGCGGGGTGCAACGGCGGCAGCGGCTCGTCGTGCACCATCAACTTCGCCAAGGGCGAGACGTCCAGGACCGTCAGCTGGAGCATCAAGGCCACCGGCACCGTCGACCCCGGCCAGTCCAAGAGCGACGACGGCACGGTCACCGCGACCGACACCCCCCAGTCCGGCGCGCCCGCCAGCGACTCGGCCACCTTCAAGGCGACCGTGAAGGCCGGGCAGGCGCCGACCGTCGGCTCGGTCAGCGGCACCGTCAAGGACAGCGCGACCGGCAAGCCGGTCAAGGGTGCCCTGGTGCTGCTCGTCGACAGCGGCCAGTGCGCGCAGAACAAGCCCCGGTGCGAGACCGGCACCGACAGCAACGGCAACTTCCGGTTCCCGACGGCCGGTAAGACCATCACGCCGGGGACCATCACCGTCGGCGCGGCCAAGGACGGGTACGAAGTCTTCTCCAAGCAGGTCGACGCCCAGGCCGGACAGAACATCACCGTGCCGCTCGCGCTCAAGCCGACCGGCGTGGCCAGCAGCTCGGCGTCGCCGGAGGCGCTGCCCAGCGTCGACGGCGAGGTGCCGAGCGCCGACCCGGTGACCCCGGGCGCGGCCACCGCCGCGGCCCAGCAGCCGGCCTCCAGCTCGTCCGGCCTCAGCATGTTTTCATGGATCATCCTCATCCTGGCGGTGCTGCTCGTCCTGGCCGGCGTCGGCGTGTTCGTCATGATGTTCCTCAACCGGAAGAAGCGCGACGCCGAGGACGAGGCCGGCAACGCCCCGAACGGCCCGCAGGCCCCCGTGTCGGGCGCTCCGGGCGTGTACGGCAGCGGCGGCGCGGACCCGACGATGGTCGGCCACCCCGGCATGGCCACGCCGGGCGCCGCGGACGCGACCGCGATCCTCCGGCCGACCCGGCCCGAGGACGAGTTCCCGGACCCGTACGCCGCCCCGTACCCGACCAACCAGCCCGGCTACCCGCCGGCCGGCGGCGGCTACGGTGCGGGCGGCTACGGCGGCGCACCGACCCAGCCCGGCTACCCCGGCGGCCAGCCCGGCGGGTACGACCAGGGCGCCCCGCAGGGCTACGGCGGCGCGCCGACCGCGGTGTACGGCTCCGGTGGCGAGTACGGCAACCAGTACGGCGCACCGGCCGGCTACGGCGGCGAGCACCAGGGCTACGGCGGCGCTCCCGGCGGGTACGGCGGAGAGCAGGGCTACGGCGGCGAGCACCAGGGCTACGGCGGCGGCGAGCACCAGGGCTACGGCGGCGCACCGGCCGGCTACGGCGGCGAGCACCAGGGCTACGGCGGCGCTCCCGGCGGCTACGGCGGCGACCAGGGCTACCCGCCGCCCCCCGGCGGCCAGGCCCAGCGTTACGACGAGGCCACCCGCGCCTGGGACGGCGACGCCGAGGGCTACCCGGCCACCGGGGGCCACCCGGCACAGGGCGGCTACCCGGCCGGCTACGACCAGCAGCAGCCCGGCGGCTACGGCCCGCAGGGCGGTTACGGCGCCGCCGGGTACCCGCCCGCGCAGGACCCGTACTACCAGGAGGAGCAGCCGCCGGCACCGCCGCAGGGCCAGGCCCCGGCCCAGGGCCGGCGCCCCGCCCCGCCGCCCGGTCACGGTGACGACCGCCAGCGACTGGACTGGCTCGACAACTAGACAGGCAGGGAAGCGCACGAAAGAAGCCGGCGCGGTCCGATCTGATCGGACCGCGCCGGCTTCTTCGCTGAGCGGGTTCTCCTTCTTCGCTGACCGGATTACCGCCGGGCGCCGGGGCGTCGAGCGTCAGCTCGCGCCGCCGGCCTCCGGCGTGTTCTCGGCGGTGGCGTCCGCCTCCGCGGCGACCGTCGAATCCGACGCGACCGCCGCCTCCGCGGCCACCTCGCCGCCGGCGGCCGATACGGCCAGGTCGATCTCGACCACCGGAGCGGCCGTGGCCTCGACGGCCGACGGGCGGTCGTCTGCCGAGGCGTCCTCCTGCCCGGCAGCGCCGACCACGTGACCGAACAGGCCGGGCAGCGTGGACGAGTACGCCTGCCGCAGCTCCGCCAGCGGGATGCGGAACTGACCGCTCACCTCGAGCGCCCCGCTGCGGCCGTCCACCACGCCGATGCGGGCGTGGGCCAGGTTCCGCTCGGTGCACAGGGCCGCGAACGCGTCGACGTGCCCGCGCGGTACGGCCACCAGTGCCCGGCCGGCCGACTCCGAGAACAGCAGCACGAACGGGTCGACGTCGTCGGGCAGCGAGATCGTCGCACCGAGGTCGTGGCGCAGGGCCGATTCGACCAGTGCCTGGGCGAGACCGCCGTCGGACAGGTCGTGCGCGGCGCCGAGGTGGCCGCGCTCGGCGGCCGTCACCAGGACGGACGCCAGCAGCTTCTCGGCGGCGAGGTCGACCATCGGCGGCCGGCCACCGAGGTGGCTGTGCGTGACCCAGGCCCACTCCGAGCCGGACAGCTCGGCGCGGGTCTGGCCGAGCAGGAACAGCACGTCACCGTCGGCCGAGAAGCCCATGGGCACCCGGTAGGTGACGTTCGGTAGGACGCCGAGCACCCCGACGACGGGCGTCGGGTTGATCGGAGCGGGGCCGGTCTGGTTGTAGAAGCTGACGTTGCCACCGGTGACCGGGATACCCAGCTCCTGGCAGCCGTCGGCGAGCCCGCGGACGGCCTCGGCAAACTGCCACATGACCGTCGGGTCCTCCGGCGAGCCGAAGTTGAGGCAGTCGGTCACCGCGACCGGCGTGGCCCCGGTGACGGCGACGTTGCGGTACGCCTCGGCGAGGGCGAGCTTGGCCCCGTTGTACGGGTCGAGCCGGGCGAACCGGCCGTTGCCGTCCAGCGACAGCGCGACGCCCAGACCGCTGGACTCGTCGATCCGGATCACACCGGAGTCCTCCGGCTGGGCCAGCACGGTGTTGCCCAGCACGTACCGGTCGTACTGCTCGGTGATCCAGGTCTTGTCGCACAGGTTGGGGCTGGCCGCCAACCGCAGCACGGTCTCGCGGATCTGGTCGCCGGTCTCCGGGCGGGGCAGCGTCTCGGCGCGGTCCGCCTGCAACAGGATCAGGTCCCCCGGCTCGCGCATCGGCCGCTCGTACACCGGGCCGTCGTCGGCCAGCGACCCCGGCGGCACGTCCACGACGGTCTCGCCGCGCCAGGTGATGACCAGCCGGCCGGTGTCGGTGACGGTGCCGAGCGCGGTGGCGAGCACGCCCCACTTGCGGGCGACGGCGAGCACGCTGTCGACCTTGGCCGGCTCCACGATCAGGAGCATGCGCTCCTGCGACTCGCTGGCGAGGATCTCATGCGGCTCCATGGAGGGCTCGCGCAGCGGCACAAGGCCGAGGTCGATCTCCATGCCGGTGCCGGCGGCCGCTGCGGTCTCGCTGAGCGCGCAGGTCAGGCCGGCACCGCCGAGGTCCTGGATGCCGACGATGAGCCCGGCGTCGTAGACCTCGAGGCACGCCTCGATCAGCAGCTTCTCCATGAACGGGTCGCCGACCTGCACCGACGGCCGGCGGGTCTCGCTCCCGCTGTCGAACGTGGCGCTGGCCAGCACGGACACGCCGCCGATGCCGTCGCGGCCGGTCTTGGCACCGAGCAGGATCACCACATTGCCGACGCCTGCGGCGGCCTTGTTCTGCAGCCGGTCCACCGGCAGCACGCCGATGCTGAGCGCGTTGACCAGCGGGTTGCCCTGGTAGCAGGAGTCGAACACGACCTCGCCGCCGACGTTGGGCAGGCCCAGGCAGTTGCCGTACCCGCCGACACCGGCGACCACGCCGGGCAGGACGCGCTTGGTGTCGGGGTGGTCCGCGGCGCCGAAGCGCAGCGAGTCCATGACGGCGATCGGGCGGGCACCCATGGCGAGGATGTCGCGGACGATGCCGCCGACGCCGGTCGCCGCGCCCTGGTACGGCTCGACGAAGCTCGGGTGGTTGTGCGACTCGGCCTTGAACGTCACCGCGAGCGTGTCGGAGATCTGCACGACCCCGGCGTTCTCCCCGATACCGGCGAGCATCGAGGTCGACTTCGGCGCCTTCTCCTTGAACTGCTCCAGGTGCACCTTGCTCGACTTGTACGAGCAGTGCTCGCTCCACATGATCGAGTACATCGCCAGCTCGGCCTGGGTCGGGCGGCGGTCCAGGATCTTGCGGATCTTGGCGTACTCGTCGGGGCGCAGCCCCAGCTCGGCGTGTGGCTGGTCCTCGTCGGGCGTGGCGGCGGCCCGCTCGACGGTGTCGACACCGTCGCCGTAGTACGGCGGGATGTCCCCGGCCACGTCCTCGTCGGCCGACCGGTGCCCGGCCGCGGGGGCGGTCACCGGCTGCCCGACGTCGCCGGCGGTCACCGGGGCGGCCGGGTCGGCCGCGGACTCCGCGGCGGCGGTCTCGTTGGTCTGGGGTGTCGCGGTCATGCGTGCGCTCCGAGGTGTGCGAGCACGGAGGTGAAGAAGCCCAGTCCGTCGACGGACGGGCCGGTCAGCGCCTCGACGGCGTGCTCGGGGTGCGGCATGATGCCGACTACGTTGCCGGCCTCATTACGGACCGCCGCGATGTCCCGCTGCGAGCCGTTGGGGTTGCCCCGCACGTAGCGGGCGACGATCCGGCCCTCACCCTCAAGTGAGTCAAGGGTACGCGCGTCGGCGACGTAGCAGCCCTCGCCGTTCTTGACCGGGATCAGGATCTCCTGCCCGGCCTCGAAACCGGTGGTCCAGGCGGTGCCGGTCGACTCGACCCGCAGCCACTGGTCCCGGTTGCGGAAGTGCAGGTGCTGGTTGCGGGTGAGCGCCCCGGGCAGCAGGTGCGCCTCGCACAGGATCTGGAAGCCGTTGCAGATGCCGAGCACCGGCAGGCCGTCACCGGCCGCCTTGACGACCGAGTCCATGACGGCGGAGAACCGGGCGATCGCGCCGCAGCGCAGGTAGTCGCCGTAGGAGAACCCGCCGGGCAGGATCACCGCGTCGACGCCCTGCAGGTCGGAGTCGGCGTGCCAGAGCGCGACGGGCTCGGCTCCGGCGACGCGCACCGCCCGCTGGGCGTCACGGTCGTCGAGGGAGCCGGGGAACGTGACGACACCGATCCGAGCGGTCACTGATCCGCCTCTTCAAGCTCTTCGACGCGGAGCGTGAAATCCTCGATCACCGGGTTGGCGAGCAACCGGTCGGCGATCTGACGGGCGCGGTCGAGGTCGGCCTCGCCGTCGAACTCGATCTCGATGTGTTTGCCGATGCGGACCGACCGCACATCCCCGATGCCGAGTTGCGGCAACGCACCGGCGACCGCCTGCCCCTGCGGGTCGAGGATTTCGGGTTTGAGCATGACGTCCACCACGACGCGGGCCACGGAGCACTCCTGACTGTTCGGCGCTGGCGCCCTAGCCTACCGGCTATCCGTCGCAACCCGGTCACTGCCCGCGCGCTGATCAACACTCGCCGGACACGGTGAGCACGGGGCCGATGACGGTCGGGTCGCCGCCCCGAACACGATACGCGCGCCTGGCCCGATCTGCCGGACATCGCCCGCAATCCCTTGGCCAAAGCTAATTAGTATCGACCCTTACCGATACCCTCAACCTATCGGCATTGGTACTTATAGATATTCCGCGCACCTGGCTGAACGGTTACCGTCCCCCGTCGAACGGCGGAGGAACCGCCGCTCAGTACGTGGCCCGTCGGGCCGGAAGATCCCGGCCCAGGCCCCCCGGAAGGAGCCCAGATGCGCACCCGACTCGCGCTGGCGGCGATCGGCACCGCGACCGTCGCCACTCTCGCCACCGTCCCCGCCACCGCGCACGCGGCCGACCCGTCGCCGTCCATCATCGGCGGCGGTACCGTCTCCTCCGCCCCCTGGGCGGCCCAGGTCTACGCCAGCGGCAGCTTCACCTGCTCCGGCACGATCATCGCGTCCCAGTGGGTGCTCACCGCGCGCCACTGCCTGTCGTCGAGCATGTCGGTGCGGGTGGGTAGCGTGACCCGCGGCTCGGGTACGGCCGCCTCGGTGACCGCCACCTACGCGCAGAACGACCTCGCGCTGCTCCGGCTCGGCACCTCGATCAGCACCTCGTACTCGCCGCTGGCCAGCAGCGACCCGCCGGTCGGCTCGACCAACAACATCTACGGCTGGGGCATGACCTGTTACAGCGGCTGCTCACCGGCCACCCAGCTCAAGACCGCGACGGTACAGGTGACCGGCTTCACCACCGACGCGTACGGCGGCCGGGCGATCCGCAGTACCCGGATCAACGGCAACGCGTGGAAGGGCGACTCCGGCGGCCCTGAGTTCTACAACGGCCTCCAGGTCGGCGTCGCCTCGACGGCCGACGGCCAGAGCATCCAGAACTACGGCAGCGTCGCCACCAACCGCAGCTGGATCCGCTCGGTCAGCGGCGTCTGAACCCTCGGTGGATCTTGGACACTTGTGCCGGCCATAGGCGGCACAAGTGTCCAAGATCCACGAATCAGAGGATCGGCGCGGGCGCGTACCCGGCCGCCTCCGGGTGCCGGGCCACCACCGCAGCGACCCGGTCGGCGACGGCCTTCACCTGCGCCGTGGCCGCCCCGGTGAACGCGGCCGGGTCGGCGACCAGCGAGTCGATCTCGGACCGGGACAGGCGCAGCCGCGAGTCGGCGGCCAGCCGGTCGTACAGGTCGTTCTCGGCCTGGCCCTTCTCCCGCATCGCGAGCGCGACGGCAACCGCGTGCTCCTTGATCGCCTCGTGGGCGGTCTCCCGGCCGACACCCTTGCGGACCGCCGCCACCAGCACCTTCGTGGTGGCCAGGAACGGCAGGTACCGGTCCAACTCGCGGCCGACGACCGCAGGGTACGCGCCGAACTCGTCGAGTACGGTCAGCAGCGTCTGGAACAGCCCGTCGGCGGCGAAGAAGGCGTCCGGCAGGGCCACCCGGCGGACCACCGAACAGGAGACGTCACCCTCGTTCCACTGGTCGCCGGCCAGCTCACCAACCATGTGCAGGTAGCCCCGGACCACCACGGCGAGGCCGTTGATCCGCTCCGACGAGCGGGTGTTCATCTTGTGCGGCATGGCGCTGGAGCCGACCTGACCGGGCTTGAAGCCCTCGGTCACCAGTTCCTGGCCCACCATCAGCCGGATCGTCGTGGCCAGGCTCGACGGCGCGGCGACCGCCTGCGCCAGCGCCGAGAGCACGTCGAAGTCCAGCGAGCGGGGGTACACCTGGCCGACGCTGTGCATGACCCGCTGGAAACCGAGGTGCGCGGCCACCCGTCGCTCCAGTTCCTCGAGCTTGCCGGCGTCACCGTCGAACAGATCGAGCTGGTCGGCTGCGGTGCCGACCGGGCCCTTGATGCCGCGCAGCGGGTACCGGGCGATCAGCTCGTCCACCCGCTCGTACGCGATCAGCAGCTCCTCGGCGGCGCTGGCGAAGCGCTTGCCCAGCGTGGTGGCCTGCGCCGGTACGTTGTGCGACCGGCCGGCCATGACGAGGTCTTCGTGTTCGAGGGCCAGCCGGGCGAGGCGGCCGAGGGCGGCGACCATGCGGTCCCGTACCAGTTCGAGCGACGCCCGGATCTGCATCTGCTCGACGTTCTCGGTCAGGTCGCGCGAGGTCATGCCCTTGTGGATGTGCTCGTGCCCGGCGAGGGCCGAGAACTCCTCGATCCGGGCCTTGACGTCGTGCCGGGTGACCCGCTCCCGATCGGCGATCGAGGCGAGGTCGACCCGGTCGAGGACCCGCTCGTACGCGGCGACGACCTCGTCGGGGACGGCCACCCCGAGATCGGACTGGGCCTTCAGGACGGCCAGCCAGAGGCGGCGCTCCGCGCGTACCTTCTCCTCGGGCGACCAGAGGGTGACCAGCTCGGCAGAGGCGTAGCGGGCGGCGAGGACGTCGGGTACCAGGGGTTTCTGCGTCACCCGGCCAGTATCCCAGCCGGCGATCCGGCCCTACTCGTAGTGGTACCGGCACTGGGCTATCCGGATCTCGTCGTCGACGACCTTGTAGACGAGCCGATGCTCATCGTTGATCCGGCGCAACCAGTACCTCTGGAAGCCATGCTTGAGCGGTTCCGGTTTACCGATACCTTCGTTGCCGTTGCGGGCGATGTCGGCGATGAGGGTGTTGATCCGCTTGAGCAGCTTACGGTCCTGCGTCTGCGACCAGAGGTAGTCCTCCCACGCGCGCGACGCGAAGACCACCTTCACTCAGTCAGCTCCCGCACCGTCCCGCCACCGTTCTCCAGGTCGTCTATCGAGGCGAGCAGGCGACGCGCGTTCGCCGGGCTGCGGAGCAGAACCGGCCAGGGGTGGATCCACCCCTGGCCGGTGCGGCTCGGTTGCGGCTGGCGCCCGACCGGAAACCAGCTACTGCGCGGTCAGAATCGCCGTCACGCCCTGACCACCGGCGGCGCAGATCGAGATCAGACCCCGGCCGGACCCCTTCTCGTGCAGCAGCTTGGCCAGGGTCGCCACGATCCGGCCGCCGGTCGCGGCGAACGGGTGGCCGGCGGCCAGCGACGAGCCGGCGACGTTCAGCTTCGACCGGTCGATCGCGCCGAGCGGACCGTCCAGGCCGAGGCGACCTTTGCAGTACGCCGGGTCCTCCCACGCCTTGAGCGTGGCCAGCACCTGCGACGCGAACGCCTCGTGGATCTCGTAGAAGTCGAAGTCGCCCAGGGACAGGCCGGTCCGGGCGAGCATCCGGGGCACCGCGTACGTCGGGGCCATCAGCAGGCCCTCGCCGCCGTGCACGAAGTCCACCGCGGCGGTCTCGGCGGTCTCGAAGTACGCCAGCACCGGCAGGTTGTGCGCGGCGGCCCACTCCTCGCTGGCCAGCAGCACGACGGCGGCGCCGTCGGACAGCGGCGTGGAGTTGCCGGCGGTCATCGTGGCGCCCTCGCCCTCGCCAAAGACGGGCTTGAGCGAGCCGAGCTTCTCCAGCGTGGTGTCCGGGCGCAGGTTCTGGTCGCGGTTCAGGCCCAGGTACGGGGTGAGCAGGTCGTCGAAGAAGCCACGCTCGTACGCGGCGGCGAGCCGCTGGTGGGAGGCGAGCGCCAGCTCATCCTGCTCCTCGCGGGCGACGCCCCACTCCCTGGCCGTGATGGCGGCGTGCTCACCCATGGACAGGCCGGTGCGGGGCTCCCCGTTGCGCGGGATGTCCGGAACGAGGTGGGTCGGGCGCAGCCTGGACAGCGCCTTGAGCCGGCCGCCCAGCGAGCGGGCGCGGTTGAGCTCCAGGAGCGCCTGGCGCATGTCCTCGTTGACTCCGAGCGGGGCGTCGGAGGTGGTGTCGACGCCACCGGCGATACCGGCGTCGATCTGACCGAGGGCGATCTTGTTGGCGACCAGCGTCACCGCCTCCAGACCGGTGCCGCACGCCTGCTGGACGTCGTATGCCGGGGTGTGCGGGTCGAGCCGGGAGCCGAGCACGCACTCGCGGGTCAGGTTGAAGTCACGG
The DNA here is from genome assembly GCF_049999945.1 of Planosporangium spinosum. Taxonomy (NCBI): domain Bacteria; kingdom Bacillati; phylum Actinomycetota; class Actinomycetes; order Micromonosporales; family Micromonosporaceae; genus Planosporangium; species Planosporangium spinosum. The sequence continues at coordinate 60,096 of NZ_JBLYUB010000018.1, forward strand.
CTGTGCTTGAGCACGGCACCGGCGACCACCTCGCCCAGACGCTCGCCGGCCAGGCCGAACCGGGCGACGAGGCCATCCAGCGCGGCGGTCAGCATGTCCTGGTTGGACGCCCGGGCGTAGGGGCCGTTCGAGCGGGCGAAGGGGATCCGATTGCCACCGAGGATCGCCACGCGGCGAGGAGCTGACTGCATGTCGATTACCTTACCAACGAACCTTACTCATGAGTAAGATTACGGACGAGTAAGGAGTTGAGGGAGGAGCGGCTGACATGTCCGATCGCTACACCAGCTTCGCCAACACCCCGGCCGGCCGGGTGGTGGTCAAGCGGCTGGGGCTGCCCGAACCGGTACGGCTGCGCCGGTACCGCCCCGGCGACCCCGACGTCGACGGCACGGTGCTGGTGGGCGGCTCGGGTCGGCTGGCCGAACCGGTACGCACGCTGCTCCAGTCGGCCGGCGCCAGTACCGAGGGCGACGGTCCGTACACCGGCCTGGTCTTCGACGCGACCGGCATCACCGACTCGACCGGGCTGCGCGCGCTCTACGACTTCTTCCACCCCCTCGCCCGGTCGCTGCGCCCCTGCGGGCGGGTCGTCGTCCTCGGCACCGCGCCCGAGGACTGCGCGAACCCGCGCGAGGCGACCGCGCAGCGCGCCCTCGAAGGCTTCGTGCGCTCGGTCGGCAAGGAGTTCGGCCGGGGTACCACCGCGCAGCTCGGGTACGTCGCGCCCGGCGCGGAGGGCGCCGTCGAGTCGACCCTGCGCTTTCTGCTGTCGGCCAAGTCGGCGTACGTGTCCGGCCAGGTCGTCCGGGTCGGCGCGGCGACCGTCACCACACCGGCCGACTGGTCGCGCCCCCTGGACGGCAAGGTCGCCCTGGTCACCGGCGCCGCCCGCGGCATCGGCGAGGCGATCGCCCGGGTCCTCGCCCGCGACGGCGCGCACGTCGTCTGCCTGGACGTCCCGGCCGCCGGCCAACCGCTGTCCGCCGTCGCCAACGACATCGGGGGCAGCGCGCTCCAGCTCGACCTCACCGCGGCCGACGCGCCGCAGCGGCTGGTCGGGTACTTCACGGAGCGGCACGGCCGGGTCGACATCGTCGTCCACAACGCCGGCATCACCCGCGACAAGACCCTCGCGCGGATGTCGCAGGACAAGTGGGACGTCCTCATGGACGTCAACCTGTCCAGCCAGGAGCGGGTCAACGACGCGCTGCTCGCCGCCGACCTGCTGCCGGAAGGCGGCCGGATCGTCGCCGTCTCGTCGATGTCCGGCATCGCCGGCAACCGGGGCCAGACCAACTACGCCGCCGCCAAGGCCGGTGTCATCGGCCTGGTGCAGGCCAACGCCCCGGTCCTGGCCGCCAAGGGCGTCACCGTCAACGCGGTCGCGCCCGGCTTCATCGAGACCCGGATGACCGCCGCGATGCCGATGATGGTCCGCGAGGCCGGCCGCCGGATGAACAGCATGTCCCAGGGCGGGCAGCCGGTCGACGTCGCCGAAACGATCGCCTGGTTCGCCAGCCCCGCCTCGGCCGGCCTGACCGGCAACGTGGTCCGGGTCTGCGGCCAGAGCCTGCTGGGGGCCTGATGTCCGTCCTGGAACTGGACGCCCCGCCGAAGCTCGGGCCGCTGTACCGCGGCGCCGCGCTGACCGCCGTGCGGCGCAAGGCCGTCGGCGGCCGCACCGGCGACACGCTTCCCGACCTCGAGGTACGGGTACCCGAGGTCGCCGTCGACCGGGCGCACCTGGCCGCCTACGACCGGGTCTGCGGGTTCCGGCTGTCCGACGAGCTACCGGCCACCTACCCGCACATCCTGGCGTTCCCGCTGGCTGTGGCGCTGATGGCCCGGCCGGATTTCCCGCTCGCCCTGGTCGGCCTGGTCCACGTGGCCAATCACATCGAGGTGCACCGGCCGCTCACCGCCGACGACCGCTTCGAACTGCGGGTACGCGCCCAAGACCTGCGCCCGCACGAGCGCGGCCGGCAGGTCGACCTCGTCGCCGAGGCGCTGGTCGACGGCGGGATCGTGTGGACCGGGCGGTCGGTGTACCTGCGCCGGGAGTCCACGCCCGGCGGCACGGACAAGGCCGTCGGCGGGGACCGGCGCGAGCGGTCCGCCGAGCCGCCGGCGCCACCCGCGGCCAGCGCGCTCTGGCGGGCCACCCCGCGGGTGGGTACCGACTACGCCGAGGTCTCCGGCGACCACAACCCGATACACACCTCCCGGCTCGGCGCCCGACTGCTGGGCTTCCCCACGCCGATCGCGCACGGCATGTGGAGCAAGGCCCGCTGCCTGGCGGCGCTGGAGGGGCGGCTGCCGCGGGCGTACGCCGTGGACGTGGCGTTCAAGCTGCCGGTACGGCTGCCGTCGACGGTGGCGTTCGCGGCCACGCCGACGGGGTCCGACGGGTGGCGGTTCGGGCTGCACGCCGCGAAGTCGGGCAAACCACACCTGACCGGGGACGTTGTCCACAGGCCCTGATCCGGTCCTCCCCCGGACTGGCGGTCGCTTCGTAGACTCTCGGCGATACGCCAGCCCGGGGGAGGACCGGTCGTGACCCAACCGTCGTTCAGCATCGATCCGGCGCAGATGCAGGCCGTCGCGGACAACATGGGCAAACTCCGCGACGCACTCACGGAAATGGCGGACCGACAGCTTCAGCCGTACGCCGAGGGCGATGACGCCGTCTTCGGCGAGTACGGGGCGGCCCGCGCCTGGACCGAGCTGCTCACGCGGTGGACCGAAGAGCTCCGGTGCGCGAGGGTGACCGCGTACAGCCTGAGCGATGACTTGCAGCTGTCGATCGAGCGCTACCGGCGCAGCGATGCCGACAGTGCCCAGCGACTGGGCAATGGCTGACCGGCCGGACGGACCACGGGGAGGCGTCGATGGGCAGAAGCACCCTTGAGCGACTGGAGCAGCTCGAGAAGGAAATTTCCGGATCAATGAACATCGCCACGCAGGGGGACATGCTCCGCCTCGTGCGTCAGGCACTGGCCGAGCCGCCCCCACGCGGGTCGGCGGACGAGGTCGCCAACCGCCGGAAGGTGCTGATCGAGGCGCACAACGGATGCATCGACCACCGGAACTTCGTCAAGACCGAGATCGAGGACCGGATGTCCGCCGCCTGGACCGGCAAGGCCGCGGAGACCGCCAGGACCCGCGTCGCGGCCCTCGACCACGCGCTGGAGCGCGCCATGGTGGTCTTCTCCGAAGCCGACCTGGCGCTCTTCACGTTCATCCCGGAGATCGAACACGCTCAGCGCGCCGATGACAGCGGCCGACGCAATCTTGAAGTGGCGGAGCGCATCCTCGCCGAGATTCACTCCTCCAGCCTCCTCGACCAGCTACAGGACGACTCCTTGCGGGAGCAGGCCCACAGCGCGGCGAAGAGCGGCATCGCGACGATGGTCCGGGCGGCGCGTTCCCTCCGGGACGCGAGCCAGGTGCTGGAACGGAAGTTCGGCGAACTGTCGTCCCGGGCGCACGCCGCCGTGCTGGCCCAGCACGTACAGCTGACCATCCTCAACGGCCTGGTGGATCCGTTGGTCATCGCGGACGCCGCCGTCCCGGGAGGCCCGCACGACGCCAACCTGATCCTCACCGCCGACGCTGCGCGCCGCGCGAACGACCGGCTCGCCCGGATGAACACCAAGGACGACGACCTCTTCCGGGGGATGCTGCTGACCTGCGACTCCCCGCAGGAGGAGGCGTACCTGCTCCAGGCGCTCGCGGCCGGCTACAGCGTGCAGGAGATCCAGGCCTTCGACGCCAAGATCCGCCCACACGCCAAGGACCCGCGCTGGCTGCAGCAGCACCTGACGCCGATCAACGAGACCACCGGTCCCGACCGGTTCCACAGCCAGCGGCCGGTCGAGTTCGGCGGCCGGGCGTGGACGCAAGGGTCCGACCCGACCTGCGTCGCGATGTCGACCGTGATGGCCCGGGCCGAGGTCGACCCGCTGTACGCACTGGAACTCACCGCCGGCGGCCACCCCGGCGACCCGGCGTACGACAACCCGGACGCGTTCGCCCGGCGGCTGCACGACGAGCAGCACCGGATCTATGACGACGGCCGCAACTGGCTGCAGGACCTGCTCGGCAGGCGCGCCGACGGCATGACCGACGGGCAGGCGGTCGACGCCGCCAACGAGCAGGTGGCCGCACGCACCGGCGCCGAGTACCACAAGGTGGAGGTCGACTCGGCCGGCGACCGCCGCAACGTCCTGCCCGACGTGGAGAAGGCCGTCGACCAGGGGTTGCCGGTCACGTTCAGCGTCCAGGACGGCAACCGCGGCCACGAGATGGCGATCGTGGGCCGCCAGGGCGACCTGCTGGAGGTGTACAACCCCTGGGGGTACACCGTCTGGGTCAGCGAGGACGACTTCGTCAACGGCCGCATGACCGTGATCGACAACGACGTTCCGGCGAACGTCCACGCCGTCAACGTGCCGCGACGCTAGGAGGCCGATGTGTCAGGAGACCCCGTGCCGGCCCCCGGTGCCCGCCGCACCGACCGGGAACTGGCCGACCTCGACGTGCCCGCGCTGCTCCGCGACGGGCTGGCCACCGCCGGCCCCGCCAACGCCGAGCTGTTCGGCGATGCCCGGATCACCGCGGCCATCGCGGCCGACCGGGCCGGTGTGCAACCCCGGTCGCTGACGTTCCTGGCCGAGGTGGTCCGGCGCGGCGGCATCGGGTACGCGGCCGGGCTGCCCGAGCCGCTGCCCGGCCCGGCGCGCACCGCGCTGGCCCACGAGTGGCTGGCGGCGGCGAGCACCGTGCCGGCTGATCCGCGCGCCGACGAGGAGTTCGCCCGCTGGCTCGACGCCGTCGCCGTCATCCTGGGCGTGCGCCAACACACCGCACCGCCGCCGGAGGCGCGCTGACCGGTCCACCGGCGCCGCTCAACGCACCGTAACGGTCCAGACGGCGTCGCGGGACTCAGCCGTCGTCCGGTCGGTCCGGCAGCCCTGGAAGCAGTTGTGCAGGGTGATCGTGACCGAGCCGGCGCGCCGCGCGTCGAAGACGAAGTACCGGGTGCCAGCCCCGCCGCCGTTCAACGGGCCGAACACCCAGGAGGCGATGTCGTCGTCGGGCTGCTCGCTGCGGACGAGCGCGATGACGCCGTCCGGCGTGGCGGCAGCGGTCCAGTGGTCACCCACCGACGGCCCCCGGTCCAGGACGGCCAGGGAGAACCGGTGGCCGTGGTCCACGATCACCGTGCCGTCGCCCTCGGTGTGGACGTCGCCGTACCGTGCCCGCTGGACGCCCTTGACCACGACCAGCCCGGCCAGGCCGACCAGCACCACGGCCACGAGGGCCAGCCACCACCGTCGACGCACCACTCGCCTCCATCCCCGCTCGCCTCCGTCAATGTACGGCGTGCCGGCGAGCCCGAGGGGGTGGTCGTCGACCTCCGCGACCGGCCACGCTGGCATAGCCTCGGCACATGGGGGAATGGAGCTGCGAGGTGGTCGTACTCGGTTCCGGCGTCATCGGGCTGACCACCGCAATCTGCCTGGCCGAGGCGGGGCTGCGGGTACTCGTCCGCACCGAGGCCCTGCCCGCCCGTACCAACTCCGCGGCCGCCGGCGCAATGGTCGGGCCGCTGTCCTTCCCACCCGGGCACACGGCACCGGACTGGGAACGCGAGACGCTGCTGGAGTTCATGTCGCTGGCCCGCCTCCCCGATACCGGGGTACGGATGGCCCGCGGCCTGCTGGCCGCCCGGCCCGGTTCGCCGACGGTATCGCCGGACGTCGACCAGGCCGCCGGGCTGGAACCGGTCGACCCGCAGGAGTTGCCGCCCGGCTTCGAGTACGGGTTCCGGGTGACCCTGCCACTGGTCGACATGCCGGTCTACCTCGCGTACCTGGCCGACCGGCTGGCCAACGCCGGAGGCCGGGTCGACGTCGCGCCGGCCCGGTCGCTGGACGAAGTCGCCCAGCAGTCACCGCTCATGGCGAACTGCACCGGGGTCGGCGCCCGCGAACTCGTACCCGATCCCGAGGTGCACCCGGTACGCGGCCAGCAGGTGATCGTGGAGAACCCCGGGCTGGACACGTTCTTCCTGGAGGCCCCGATCGGCCCGGCCTGGGCCGGGTACTTCCCGCACGGCGACCACGTCGTGCTCGGCGGCACCGCCACGCCCGACGACTGGAACATGGCCGCCGACCCGGCGACCGCGCGGGAGATCCAGAACCGGTGCGCCGAGATCGAGCCCCGACTGCGTAGCGCGCGGGTGATCGGGCACCGGGTCGGATTGCGGCCCGTCCGGCCGACGGTACGCCTGGAGGTCGAGATGATCGGGCCGGCGCGCTGCGTGCACAACTACGGTCACGGCGGGCTGGGGGTGTCGTTGTCCTGGGGCTGTGCCCGCGAGGCGGCCGCGCTGCTCGTCACCGGGGAGGCGGGTGGCCGGACCGGGCCGCCGGTGCACCCGAGCCCGGTCTAACCGTGCTGACCGGCATCCCGCCGTACCCGGTTCGCGGGTGCCCCTCCGTCCGAGGTGTCCGGCGGGTAACGTGAACGAACGTGACGAGCCAGCCGCCCATCGCCAAGCGAGTACCGTCCGAGCGCGTACACCACGGGGACACCGTGGTCGACGAGTACGCGTGGCTACAGAACAAGGACGCCCCGGAGACGATCGCGTACCTGGAGGCCGAGAACGCGTACACCGAGCAGGCCACCGCGCACCTGAGCGGGCTGCGCGAGACGCTCTTCAACGAAATCAAGACCCGGACCCGGGAGACCGACCTGTCGGTGCCGACCCGCAAGGGCGGCTTCTGGTACTACACCCGCACCGTCGAGGGTAAGCAGTACGGCATCCAGTGCCGCCGGGCCGTCGCGATCGGCGAGGTCGACCCGCCGTCCACCGAGGACGGTACCCCGCTGCCGGGCGAAGAGGTGCTGCTCGACGGCAACGAACTCGCCGCGGACAAGAAGTTCTTCGCGCTCGGTACGTTCGACGTCAGCCCGGACGGGCGGTGGCTGGCCTACTCGACCGACTTCGCCGGCGACGAGCGGTTCACCCTGCGGATCAAGGACCTGCTCTCCGGCGAGGAACTCACCGACGAGGTCCCGAACACGTTCTACGGCTCGGCCTGGTCGGCCGACGGTTCGACGCTGTTCTACATCACCGTTGACGACGCTTGGCGCCCCAACCGGGTCTGGCGGCACGTCCGGGGCACGCCGGCGGCGGCGGACGAGATTGTGTTCGAGGAGCCGGACGAGCGGTTCTGGGTCGGTGTCGACCTGACCCGCTCGGAGAAGTTCATCCTGATCGACGTACACAGCAAGATCACGAGTGAGGTGCACGTCATCCCGGCCGACCAGCCGGCCTCGCCGCCGCGCGTGATCGCACCGCGCCGGCAGGGTGTCGAGTACTCGGTCGAGCACCACGGCCACCGGTTCCTCATCCTGCACAACGACGGCGCCGAGGACTTCGCGCTCGCGTACACCTCGGTCGACACCCCGGGCGCCGACTGGACGCCACTGGTAGACCACGAGCCGGGCACCCGGCTGCTCCAGGTCGACGCGTTCGCCCGGCACATGGTCATCTCGCTGCGCCAGGGCGGCCTCACCGGGCTGCGGGTGGTGCCGCTGGACGGTGGCTCGCCCTACCACATCGAGTTCCCCGAGCCGCTCTACTCGGTCGGCCCGGACGCCAACCCCGAGTACGACACGACGACGTTCCGGCTGCACTACGGGTCGCTGGTGACGCCCGAGTCGGTCTACGACTGCGACCTCGACACCGGGGCGCTGACCCTGCGCAAGCGCAAGGAGGTGCTCGGCGGGTTCGACCCGGAGCGCTACGAGCAGCACCGGGAGTGGGCGGTCGCCGAGGACGGCACCCGGGTACCGATCTCGCTGGTGTGTCTGCGGGACACGCCGCGCGACGGTACGGCCCCGCTGCTGCTGTACGGCTACGGCTCGTACGAGCACTCGATGGACCCGTGGTTCTCGATCGCCCGGCTGTCCCTGGTGGACCGGGGCATGGTCTTCGCCGTGGCGCACATCCGGGGCGGCGGCGAGATGGGGCGCCACTGGTACGAGGACGGCAAGCTGCTGGCGAAGAAGAACACCTTCACCGACTTCGTCGCCTGCGCCGAGCACCTGGTCAAGGACGGCTGGACGGCCACCGACCGACTGGTGGCGCGCGGCGGTTCGGCCGGCGGCCTGCTGATGGGCGCCATCGCCAACATGGCGCCGGAGGCGTTCGCCGGCATCGTGGCGCAGGTGCCGTTCGTCGACGCGCTCAACTCCATCCTCGACCCGTCGCTGCCGCTGACGGTCACCGAGTGGGAGGAGTGGGGCAACCCGCTCGACGACCCGGAGGTGTACGCGTACATGAAGTCGTACACGCCATACGAGAACGTCGCGGACCGGCCGTACCCGGCCATCCTGGCCATGACCAGCCTCAACGACACCCGGGTGCTCTACCACGAGCCGGCGAAGTGGGTCGCGCGGCTACGCGCCACCGCGCCCGGCACGAAGGTGCTTCTCAAGACCGAGATGGGCGCCGGCCACGGCGGCCCGAGCGGCCGGTACGACGCCTGGAAGGAAGAGGCGTTCCTCAACGCCTGGATCCTCGACCTGGTCGGCCTCGCATCCTGACGTTCCCTGGTGGCGCCGCGCCCCGTTGGGGCCGGCGCCCCCTCGATCGACACAACTTCCCGGAAACTGTGGTTTCGGCGTCCAGCCATGACCACAACTTCCGGGAAGTTGCGTCGATCATCGCGCCGATCGCGGTCAGGCGGCGGGGCGCTCCGGGGTGTCCAGCTCCTCGGCGATGAGCAGGCCGGCCAGCAGCGCGGGGTCGAGGTTGCCGCCGCTGACAACGGCGACGGTACGGCCGGCCGGCAACTGGTCGCGGTGGTGCAGGTACGCGGCCGTCGTGACCGCGCCGCTCGGTTCGGCCACGATCCGGCTCGCGCGGGCCAGCACCGACACCGTCGTGAGAATCTCCTCCTCGGTGACGGTGACGATTCCGTCCAGCCGTTCCCGCAGGTGTTCGAGGGTCAGTTCGGACAGCGACGTCCGCAGGCCGTCGGCCAACGTGCGGTAGCGCTCCTCGGTGGTCCAGGGCCGCAACTGGCCGTGGGCGAGGCTGTCGGCCGCGTCGGCGGCCAGTACCGGCTCGACCCCGAACACCGCGGCGTTCGGGGCGAGCGCCTTCACCGCGGTCGCCACGCCCGAGGCCAGTCCACCGCCGCCGACCGGTACCAGGACGACATCCACCTCGGGCAGATCCTCGACGATCTCCAAACCGACCGTGCCCTGACCGGCGATGATGTCGCGATGGTCGTACGGGGGGATGATCGTGAGCCCGCGCTCGGCGGCCAGCTCGGCGGTCCGGCTCTCCCGCTCGGCCGGCGGCACCATGACCACCTCGGCCCCCAGTACCCGGGTGGCCTGCACCTTGACCTCCGGCGCACCCTCCGGCATGACCACGACCACCGGTGCGTCGGCGATCCGGCCGGCGTACGCGAGGGCCTGACCGTGATTGCCCGACGAGTGGGTGATGACGCCGGCCGTCCGGGCCTCCTCGGGCAGTGACAGCAGGGCGTGCACGGCACCACGCACCTTGAACGCGCCGACCGGTTGGAGGTTCTCCGGCTTGAGCCAGAGATCCGGGCCGATCGCCCACGCCGGCAGCAACGGGGTACGCACCGCGACCCCGGTGATGCTCTTCGCGGCCTTCCGCACGTCATCAATATCGATCATCTGCTGGACCCTCACGTGACTCTTGGCGAGATCTCCGCCGCCCACCATGTCGCATCGTTCAACGAACGTCACCGGGTATCAGGTCGCGGGTCCCCGATGGCGGACTCCTCAGCGTCCGCCAGGTGACCGGCCCGCACGGCCGCCCCGCCCCACCCGGCGCCCGTCAGCCGCTCGCCAGGCGCCGTCAGCCGTTCGCCAGGCGCTTCGCCGCGTCGTACCCCAGGTGCAGGAAGTCCGCACCGGCGATCGCGCTCGCCACACCCATACCGAACCGGGTCAGCCGGGGCGCGAACACCAGCCCGGCGGCGAACCCGCCCGCCACCCACACCGCGGTGCAGAACGGGCAGGTCAGCAGCTCGCCCAGGGCGTGCTGGGCGCCGTCGCCGCGCGGGCTCTCGTTGATCTCCGCCTCGCCGGCGGGACCCTCGAACTGGGTGACCGGTGCGCGCAGTGGGCTGGTCACGGCGTCCTTGGTGAGCAGTCGGGAGACCTTGTGGGTAGCGACTGCCAGCAGTGCGATGTCACCCGCGGGCGGGCGCTCGGGCAGGCGTCTACCGGTGAGCCGGGCGACGCCGGCGACCGTGGCGGCGGCCGTCGCGTAGATGGCCATGACCGTCGCGTACCCCTTCAGCGGCCGCTCGTCCTGGGCTTTCTCTGCATATCCCTGCACCGCGCGGAGTCGCGTGTCCGTCTGTCCCATACCACGCAGGGCTACCCCATGTGGGCTGGGGCAAAACGGTAGCCCCGCCCGGTGACCTCCATCACCGGGCGCCGGTTCCGCGATCCGCTCGGGCCCCGGGCGGCCGCCGCGCCTCCGGAGGCGCCCCTTGATCAACGCAGGCAGTGTCCGACGGTTTACTCGCCGTGGTCACGAGCCCGAATGTCGATTAGAATGTATGTTCGAAAGACATGAACGGAGGGCGTCCGTGACCACCCCCATCACATTGACTCCGTACGTCACCCTGCTCGGCTTCGCCCGTTACGTCGGACGCACCGGGCCGGCCCGGGCCTCGTTCGTCCAGGGCCTGCGCCGTCAGCGCGCCAGCCACTCCGGATTCAACCCGCACAGCTCGCTGCTCAAGGCACTCAAGGCCGACATCCAGTTCCGTAGCGGCGGAGCCCACCTCGACCAGGTCCGCACCGCGGTCAAGCCACGATGGCGGCCGCTCTACGACATCCTGGTCCCGGCGACCAAGTCCTACCTGGCCTCCCTCGGCGACCTCGGCGAGTGCCAGCTCGTACGACCCCGTGAAGTGATCGGCTTCGTCGGCAACCTACCCGTCAAGATCAACCCACAGCTCGGCCTGCGCTACGCCGACGGGCGCGGCGAGGCGGTCCGGCTCATCTTCGACGAGCAGCCTCCACCTCCGGAGGCGGTCCTCGCGACCCTCCACCTGATGCGGCGCCACATGGACGAGATCCTTCCGGGCGCCGAACCGGTCGTCGTCGACGTCCGCCGCGGCGAGATCCACCGCCCGGACCCGCAGACCAGGCCCGAGCAGGTCGAACAGTGGCTCGCCGGCGAGGCCGCCGCGTTCGCCACCATGTGGAACGTCGCCTGACCAGACCCCATTGATCCCCGACTGCGCCCCGCCCGCCGGCCCCGCCCCTTTCTCGTGATCATGAAGACGTCCCGGGGCCTGCGACCCCGCAGAGTCTCCGCGGTCACAAGCACGGGGCGGGGCCGGCGGGCCCGCAGGGGCCGGTAGGCACGCAGGGGCCCGCAGGGGCCGGGACCGGTGGGCACGCACGCAGGTGGCGGGACTACGGCAGGCGGGCCACGCCGGCCAGCCCCGGCACCCGGAACGCCTGCGGACCGGGTGCCCCGTCGGGCCGCCACAACGCCGGCGGCACCAGCCCCGGCTCCAGCAGTTCCCAGCCGGCGAAGAGCCGCGCGATCTCATCCGGGTCGCGCAGGTACGAGGGCGTGGCACCCTGCCGCATCTGCCGTTTGAGCTCGTCCATGTCGACGCCGGGCGCGGGGCTCACGTGCGAGATCGCCAGGTAGCTGCCGGGCGCCAACATGTCGGCGAAGGTCTTGATGATCCCGAGCGGGTCGGCTTCGTCCGGGATGAAGTGCAGCACCGCGAGCATCAGCAGGCCGACCGGCCGGGAAAAGTCAATCATCGACCGGACCACGTCCGAGTCGAGCACGCTCCGCGGGTCGCGGACATCGGCCTGCACCACGCCGCCGTGGTCGTCGTCGGTCAGCAGTGCCCGGCTGTGCGCGACGGCGATGGGGTCGTTGTCGACGTAGACGACGCAGGCGTCGGGGTGGCCCTGGCCGGCCACCTCGTGGGTCGGCTCCTGGGTCGGTATCCCGGAACCGATGTCGATGAACTGGGCCACCCCGTCCGCGGCCATGAACCGCACGGCACGGCCGAGAAATGCCCGGTTGCTGCGGGCCCCGTACGGCAGTTCCGGCGCGGCCGCGATCGCCCGGTCGGCGATCTCGCGGTCGATGGCGACGTTGTGCGTGCCACCGAGGAAGTAGTCGTACACCCGAGCGGGACTCGGGCGGGTGAGATCGATGTCGGCAGGTGCCCAGCGTGGTCGTTCCACCGCGCTACGTTTTCATATTGGCCGTGGTCACCTTGATTAAGCCTCCCGGTGTCCGGGCACCTGACCAGCCACGGCAGTATCGACCGCCGACGCATAATCGTCAGCGGTACATATGAGCCGAGGAGGACAGGGATGGGCGGCCGGACCGACGCTGCCGCCGACCGCACCGACACTCGGCCACTGCCGGTGACCGGACCCTTACCCGTGTCCGCGTTCGTCCCCCTCGCCATCGACATCGCCTGGGCGCTCGACGACTGGCACCGTCAGTGGGGACCGCACACGGCGCTCAGCCCGGACACCATCCGCCTCGACCCGGCCGGCGGCGCCACCGTCTGTCCGGCCGGCCCCGGCGCCGGCAGGAACGACGCCGGTACCGGGGGGAACGGCCCCGCCGCGCCGGCCTATGCGGCGCCCGAGCAGACCGGGCGGCTGGCGCGCGGTGCCGACGAACGGACCGACCTGTACGCCCTGGGCATCCTGTACCGCCAGCTACTCAGCGGCCGGCCGCCGGTTCACGCCGACACCCCGGCGGGCTGGCGCCGCCCGTTCGCGCCGCCGGGCTCGACGCCCGACCCGACTGAGCCGCAGGGCCCGGCGGTCGACCCGGCCACGCCGCTGCCCCCGGCCCTGGACCAGATCATCACGCTGCTGCTGGAGAATTCGCCGGACGACCGGTACCAGACGGCCCGCGGGCTCGCCCTCGACCTGGAACGGTGCCGGGACGCCCTCGCCGCCGGTGATACCGCCGCGCCACGGCTGCTGCACACCCGCGACCTGCCCGGCCGGCTCGTGTTCAGCGGCCGGCCGCACGGGCGGGAACGGCAGCTGAGCCGGTTGCAGGCCGCGTACGACCGGGTGGTCACCGACGGTGTCGCCCAGCTCGTGGCCGTGACCGCCGACTCCGGCCTGGGCGAGTGGACGACCGTCACCGGCTTCACCGACTCCGTGGTCACCGGCGGCGGGCTCGCCGTGCGGGCCGTCTGTACCCGCGACGACGCCGGCCCGTACGCGGCCCTGTCCCGCCTGCTCGGCGACCTCGCCGGGCAACTGGCCGACGCGCCGGCCGAGCAGCACGCCCGGATCGCCGACGCGGTGGGCTCGTGCGGCGCCACCCTGGCCGAGCTGGTACCGGCGCTGCGCACCGTGGTCGGCGACCGCACCGCGCCCGACGGATCGATCGCCGCGGCCGGATACCGGCTGCGGCTGGCCACCCGGCGGTTGCTCGGCGCGGTGAGCACGCCGACCCGACCGCTGGTGATCGCGCTCCGGGACGTCCAGTGGGCCGACGAGCCGACCGTCGAGCTGCTGCGCTACGTGCTGGCCGTACCCGACTCCCCGCCCGTCCTCGCCGTCGTGACCTACCGGCCCGCCGACGTCGGCGCGCAGCACCCGCTGCAGGCGCTGCTGACGGATGAGCGGATCGCCGACACCACCGTCGCGCTGCGCCCGTTGGCGGACAGCGCACTGGCCGAGCTGCTGGGCGAGACGCTCGGCGCCGGCAAGCAGGACGCCTCCCGACTGTCGCGTACCGTCGCCGCGCGGACCGGCTCCAGCCCCCTGCTGGTCGAGACCTTCCTGCACGGGCTCGCCGAACGTGGCCTGCTGAAGTACTCCTCCGACGGCGCCAGGTGGGAGTGGTCGCAGCGGCTCGTCGACGACGAGCCCGGCGCCACCGACCTGGCCGGGCTGATCGACGCCCGGCTACGCCGCTTCGACGCCGGTACCCGCGACCTGCTCGAACTGGCCGCCGTCCTCGGCCCGGAGTTCGACCCGGACATCCTCGCGGCGGCCACCGCGGCGCTGCCGGACGGACCGGCCGGCACAGACGCGCCGGTCGGTGCACTGTTGCGGCCCGCGGTTCTCGCCGGGATGGTGAGCGCCGGCGCGGCGGCCGGCGCGTACCGGTGGCGGCATGAGGAGGTACGCCAGGCGGTACTGGGCGGCGTCGGAGAGCGGCGCCGGGCGCGACTCCGGCTGGCCGCCGGACGCGCCCTGCGGCCCCACCCGGAGCGCCTGTTCGAGTCCGTGGCGCACCTCAACGCCGCCACCGACCTGATCCCGGACCCGCCGCGGCGACGGGAACTGGCCGCACTCAACCTCGCCGCGGGCACGCTCGCCTGCCGGGTCGGCGCCCCCGCGGCGGCGTGCGGGTACTTCGCAGCCGGGCTGGACCTGCTCGGACTGCCGGTACCGGTCCCGCCCGGGGCGGGTGACGCCGAAACGGCCGAACTGGCGCTGCGGTTGTACCTGGACTCCGCCGGGGCCGTCCAGGCCATGGGGCATCGCGAGCAGGCCGGGCAGTTGCTGGAGCTGGCCGGCCCGTACGCGACCGGTGACCTGGACCGGGCCCGCCTCCTCGGCGCCCGGGCCGCGCTGTGCGGCGATGCCGGCGACGCCGACGGCGCGCTCCGGATGGGGATCGAGGCACTGCGCCTGCTCGGGCTGCCGGTACCGGCCGATCCGGCCCGCTGGCCGGCGGCCGCCGGCGCGGCGATGGAGCGGCTGCGCCAGCGGGCCGCCGACGGCGCGCTGGAGGTGCTCGCGGACACCCCCGACTGCACCGACCCGCGGGTGGTACTCGCGGCCGAACTGATCGCCACGCTGGCCCGGCCACTGTGGCCGGACGGCTCGGGCCGGGACCTGCTGGCCGCGGCCGGGATCGATCTGGCGGTCGAGTACGGTCCCACGCCGGTGACCGGTTACACCCTGGCGCGGCTGGCGGCGATGCTCGACGCGGCCGGCCACGACCGGGAGACCTCCGGCGTGGCCGATCTGGGACGGCGCCTGCTGGCCCGGCCCGGTACCCGGTTCCCGGCCGTGATCCGGGCGGCCGCGGCGGTGGTCGGCCCCGCCTGGCGCGACTCGCCCGTACCGATGCTGCGGGAGCTGTACGCCGCGTACCGCACCGCGGTGGAGGAGGGCGAGGTCCGTCTGGCACAGCGGCTCGGCGCCGTGTACACCGTGCACCGGTTCGCCGTCGGCACCCCGCTGGACCAGGTCGCCGCGGACATCGAGGCGCGAGCCCGGTTCGCCGCCCGGCACGGCCGCGACGAGCCGGCCGCGGCGGTCATGCGGGTACTCGACGACGCGGTCAACCGGCTGCGGGGGCTCCCCGCACACGGGTACACACCCACCGCTCCGGAGGCCGAAGCGGAGCAGCGGATCCTGCGCGGCGAGTTCGGCCACTTCTCCATCGTCGGGCTGACACCGATGCTCGCACCGGCGAACGTCCTGGGCGACCCCACCGAACTGGCGGCGATCAGCGACCCGATCGGTCAGGTCGTGGCCCGGGCACCCCGGACCTTCCTGACCGCCGAGGCCACCTTCTGGCACGCGTTCTCCATGATCCGCCGGTGCGAGGCCGCGCCGGCGACCGAGCGGGCGTCGCTGCGTACCGAACTCGCGCAGGTTCAGCACACCCTCGACCACCTCGCCGCACAGGGGCACGGGATCTACCGGGCCCGCGCGCTGCTGGTGGCCGCCGAACGGGCCCGGTTGGCGGGCGACGCGGACCGCGCCCGGACCTGGTTCGACCGGGCCGTCGCGGCCGCCCGGGAGAGCGGCGTCACCCGTACCGAGGCGTTCGCCGCGGAGCGGGGCGGGCTGCACGCGCTGGCCTGCGGCAAGTCCGTCGAGGCCGTGGCGTACCTGCGCCGGGCGCGCGCCTGCTACCAGCAGTGGGGTGCCGACGCCAAGCTCGACCAGCTCGACGGGCTGCTGGCGGACGCCAGCCGGCCGGCGGGCACGTCCCGCCCGTTCGACCAGCTCGACCTGCTGACGGTGGTGCGGGCGTTCCAGTCCATCTCCAGCGAGTTGCACCTCGACCGGCTCGTCCGCGTCCTGCTCGAACTGCTCGTCCAGCACTCCCCGGCCGAACGCGGGTACCTGCTGCTCGCCGGCCCGGCCGGGCTGGAGCTGGCCGCCGCCGCCGAACTCGACCGGCAACAGATCCTGCGCAGCAGCGTCGACGGCCCGCTCGGCGACCGGGTACCGATGCGGATCGTCGAGCACGCCGGCCAGCACCGGCGGGTACTCGCGGGCGGGTCGGCCGACCTGGCGGCGGTGGCGGCCGACCCGTACCTGGAGCGGGTGCGCCCCCGGTCGGCGCTGTGCGCGCCGATCGTGCGCCGGGGGGATCTGCTCGCCGTGGTGTACCTGGAGCACCGGCGGCTGGAGGCGGCGTTCTCCACCAGCTACCTCGAGCTTCTCGACCTGTTGTGTACGCAGGCCGCGATCGCGCTGGAGAACGCGACGGTCCACGCCCGGTTGGTCGAGGCCAACCGGATCCTGGACGCCACGTTCGACCGGATGCCGGTCGGCCTGGTCCTGCTCGGTCCCGATCTGACCGTGCGGCGGGCGTCGCCGCAGGCCGTGGAGATCATGGGGTTGCCCATCGCGCCGGGTACCCCGCTGGTCGACTTCTTCGATGTGTTGACGCCGGCCGACCTGCCCGGCGAACCGTACCGCCTCGAGCCCGGACTGGCAGCCGTGTCGACGTGGACCGAGCCGATCAACCGCGAGGTCGTGATCCTCAACCGCAGCGGCGAGCGGCTGCGGTTGTCGACCTCGGCGATCCCGCTCCGTGACGAGGCGGGCACGCTGGTCGGCGTGACGTTCCTGGTGTCCCCGACGGAGTGAGCCGCGTCCCCGGCGAGGTGGTCCGGCGTCCCCGACGGGCCGGTCCGGCCGGGCGGGCGGTCCTATCCGGTCGGAGTGCGGGCGACCGCGAAGACCGACTGGCCGAACGGTGGCTGCCAGCTCCGCTCGAGCCGGCGGGCCAGCGGCACCACCATCCGGTCGTACGCCCGGACCAGCAGGCCGTCGTGCGGGGCCAGCCGCAGCGTCCGGCAGGCCACGAACCAGCCCATCAGGCCGATCGGGTTGATGTAGTGGATCCGCTCGACCGTCAGCCCGGCAGCGATGAGCGCACCACGCAGGGAGGCCACGGTGTACCGGCGGAAGTGACCGATGGTCCGGTCGAACCGGCTCATCGCCGCGGGGAAGGCGGGCACGATCAGCACGACCGCGCCGCCGGCACGCAGCAGCCCGCCGATCGACCGCAGGCCGGCCACGTCGTCCTCGATGTGTTCGAGCACGTTGAGTGCGACCGCGGCACTGTGCTCGGCGCGCTCCGTGGTCGGCAGGAACAGCGTCCGGACGTCCACCCGAACGTCGTCGGCAAACCGCTCGACGAGGCCCTTGAGTCGCGAATCGTCGGCTTCGCTGACCGTTAGCCGCGGCACCGTCCGCAGCCAGGTCGCCGCGTAGTCACCGATGCCGCTGCCCAGTTCGATGGGGTGGCTGCCCAGGTAGGGCAGAGCGAGGTCGGCCAGCCATCGCTGGTAGTTGACCGCGTCACTGAGATCTTCGAGCACCCGCGACTGGAGGTGCGTGTCGCCTGCTATCTCCTGCATCGGCAGCACCTTTCGGTACGAGTCGGGATGGGCCGAAAGTCCCGCACCAAGGTACCCGAAACGGCGGTCGGCGCCGAACTCCGCCAAAAGACGACCACGTCTCGCATCAGAAGATCACCACGTCATCAAGCACCGCCCACAGTGCCAGCGCCGCCGCCGAGGCGGTCGGCCGGTCCGCCGGCCGTTTGGCCATACAGTCACGGCAGATCTCCGCCACCTGTCGGGGCAGGCCGGCGACCAGCAGGACCGGGGTCGGCGCGACCTGACGCAGTCGCATCGACAGCGCCGCGCCCAGCCCCGGGTACGGCGAGTGACCCGTGAGCATCCGGTACAGCAACATCCCCAGCGCGTACACGTCGTCGGCGCAGGCAACCGGAGGCGCGTCGGCGTGGCCGGCCCGCACGCCGCCCGCGCCGTCCCGGCCGACCCGGATGGCGACCCCGAAGTCGACGATCTTCGGCCCGGCCGGGGTCAGCACGATGTTGGCCGGAGTCAGGTCCCGGTGAACGATGCCGCGGCGGTGCGCTACCGCCAGGACGTCCGCGACCCTGGCCGCCGTCGCCACCGCCTCCCGCCAGGGCAGCGGCCCGTGGGCCAGCCGGCGGGCCAGGGCGATGCCGGAGAAGAGTTCCATGGCCAGGTACGGGACGGTGCTGCCGTCGGGCAGCGGCGCGTCGCCGACGTCGTAGACGCGAGGTACGCACGGATGGCGTAGCGCGTCGGCGATCATCGCCTCCAGCCGTACCCGGTCACGGGCATGGGGGTCGGCGGCGAACGTCGGCGCGAGCATCTTGACCGCCACCATCTCGCCCCGGCAGGCGTCCATCGCCCGGTAGACGACGGCAACGCCGCCGTGGCCGATTGCGCCCATCACGGTGTAGCGCCCGCGGATGGTGATCCCGACCGGCAGCCACGCCACGGCTGGTGACTATTCCGCACCCGCGGGACCCAGGCAAGAAGGTAATCGTTGCTTGTCGATGCTGCCAGATTCGTGCCGACAGCAGCGGACACCCGCATTCAATCGACGAGTACCGGCAGAACCCGGTCGGCCCAGGCATGGCCCACCACGTTCGACGATCGTGAACGGCGAACTCCACCCCCTCGTCGGCGACTCCCGCGCGCCACACTTTGGCAGGATCCCGTACATGGAAAGACTGCCGCTGATCGACTACGCCGCGGTCGACCGGCTCCGCACGTGGCCGCTGGACTGGCGATACAAGGGTCTCCCGCCCGACGTGACCAGCGTCGACGAGCTGGTCGGCCGGCGGGTACCCGGCGACGGGTTCACCTCGCCGGTCGCCGTCCTGGACGGGCCCGCGCTGACCGGCAACCTCGACCGGTACGCGGCCTTCTGCGCGGAGCGGGGTTTCGCGTTCGCCCCGCACGTCAAGACGACCATGGCCCCCGCGCTCGCGGCCGAGCAGGCCCGCCGGGGCGCATGGGCGTTCACGGTGGCCAACGTGGCGCAGGCGCGGGTACTGCGGGCGTTCGGCGCGCGGCGCATCCTCATCGCGCACCACGTGGTGGACGCCGCCGCGGCCGCCTGGGTGTCAGCCGAGCAGGAGCACGCCGAGGTGTACTGCTGGGTGGACTCCGCCGAGGCGGTGGCGGCGCTGGACGCGTGGGCCAGGCCGGAGCGGCCCGTCCCGGTCTTCGTCGAACTGGGGCTGCCCGGCGGCCGCACCGGGGCGCGCGGCGTCACGGCGGCCGCCGAGGTGGCCCGCGCCGTGGCGAAGGCGCCCGGGCTGCGACTGGCCGGGGTCGCCGGGTACGAGGGCTCGTACGGGCACGACCGGTCGGCCGGTGCGGTGGCGGCGGTCCGCCAGCACCTGGCGGAGCTGGTACGGCTCGCCGACGTGGTGGACGCCGAGATCGTGACGGCGGGTGGCAGCGCGTACCCCGACCTGGTGGCCGAGGCGTTCGCGGACCTGCCCGGCCGGCGGCGCGCGGTACTGCGCTCCGGCGCGTACGTGGCGCACGACGACGGTCACTACGCCGGGCTGTCGCCGTTCGCGTTGCGGCCCGCGCTGCGGGTGTGGGCGACGGTGGTGTCGACCCCGCAGCCGGGTACCGCGTTCCTCAACCTCGGCAAGCGGGACGCCTCCTACGACCTGGACCTGCCGGTGCCCCGCACGGTCCTGCGCGCGGGCGTTCGCCTGCCGGTCGACCGGCTGACGGTGACGGCGCTCAACGACCAGCACGCGTACCTGTCGGACCCGGCCGGCGAGGTCGTGGTGGGTGACTGGGTGGCGTGCGGCATCTCCCATCCCTGCACCATGTTCGAGCGCTGGCGGGCGCTACCGGTCGTCGACGCCGACGACCGGGTGACCGACCTGGTCCACACGTTCTTCTGACGGCCGGCCGGCGCACCGGCAACCGTCCGCGCCCCCTCCGGTGTGGACGGTGAAACCTCCGGCGAAACCGCTTCCCATTGACTCGCATCATTGTGAAAGGTGCGTTATCGTTCGCTGGACGTACGACCCGGCCGAGACGCGGGGACGGCCCCTGGATCGGCCGGCGCTGCCGGTGCCGACCGAACACGTCTGCGGTGGTCCTCTTGCCCGTACCCGACACCGACCGGCCACCGGCCGATCCGCAGCCCGGTGTACCCCGTCCGCCCTCGGGGACCGGACGCCACCACAGCCGTCGGCGGCCGTCCCCGAACACCAGTGCCGCCGTACTGCTCGGCGCGGTGGGCACCGCCGTCGCGGTGGTCGTGACCGTCGCCATGTGGCCGTCGCCGCGCCCGGCCAGCACGCCCCTGCCGGACCTCGCGGCCATCCCCACGGTCTCGCCGCCACCCGCGGACCTCGGCGTCCCGGGCACCCCGACGGCCACCCCACCCACCGACCTTCCGGCCACCGCCGTGCCGCCCGCGGCGCCGCCCCTGCCGGCGCCCGCGTCGACCACGCCGTCCCGCGTGTCGGCCCCGCCGTCCCCGCCCCGGCCGGCGCCGCCGCCACCGATCCGCCCCCTCACCATCGAGGCCGAAGCCGGGCAGAACACGCTCAGCGGCCGGGCGGGCATCCACAACCTGGCCGAGGCGTCCGGCGGGCACACCATCGGCTTCATCGGCCGGGGTTCGGCGAACACGCTGCGGATCAACGACCTCCTCGTCCCGGTCGCCGGCACGTACACGATCACCGTCGACTACGTCTCCGGGGACGGTGATCGCACCGCGACGATCAGGGTCAACGGGCGCCTCATCGGCCAGGCGACCTTCCCCGACACCGGGGACTGGAGCACGGTGGACTCGCTGGCGATGCGGATCAACCTGACCGCCGGAACCAACTCGCTGGAGTTCGGCAACCCGAGCGACCCGGCACCGGACATCGACCGGGTCATCCTCAGCTCCTGAACGGCGCAAACTCCTGAGCAGCACGGCGCTGCCGGACCCGCGGACGCCGTGGCGGGCTGCCGGTTTGGCCCGTGACCGGCACGGGTAGCCCACCTGTGTGCAGCCGAGCGGGTAAGGGGAGCGCCGTGCCGATCGCGACGACCAATCCGGCCACGGGCGAGGTACTGAAGACCTTCGAGCCCATGTCGGCAGAGCAGATCGAGTCGTGCCTGCGCGCCGCCGTCTCCGGCGCCAAGCAGCTACGCCGCACGTCCTTCGCGCAACGCGCCACCTGGATGCGGTCCGCCGCGGACCTCCTCGAGGCCGAGCGCGACCAGCTCGCCGCGCTGATGACCACCGAGATGGGCAAGACCCTGGCGTCCGCCAAGGCCGAGGTGACCAAGTGCGCGACCGGGTGCCGGTACTACGCCGAGCACGCGCGGGAGTTCCTCGCCGACGAACCGCGCGACGCGAAGGCCGTCAACGCGATCCGCGCGTACACCCGCTACCAGCCGCTCGGGATCGTACTCGCGATCATGCCGTGGAACTTCCCGCTCTGGCAGGCCATCCGCTTCGCGGCGCCGGCCCTGATGGCCGGCAATGTCGGCCTGCTCAAGCACGCCTCGAACGTGCCGCAGACCGCGCTGTTCCTCGGTGAGCTGTTCGGCCGGGCCGGCTTCCCCGACGACGCGTTCCAGACCCTCCTGATCAGCTCCGGCCAGGTCGAGACGGTCCTGAGCGACCACCGGGTCCGCGCGGCGACCCTCACCGGCAGCGAGGCCGCCGGCCGGTCGGTCGCCGAGATCGCCGGCCGCCACCTCAAGAAGACCGTCCTGGAGCTGGGCGGCAGCGACCCGTTCGTGGTGATGCCGTCGGCCGATCTGGCGAAGGCCGCCGAGGTGGCGGCGGTCGCCCGGTGCCAGAACAACGGCCAGTCGTGCATCGCCGCGAAGCGGTTCATCGTGCACACCGACGGGTACGACGTGTTCGTCGACGAGCTGGTACGCAGGATGTCCGCGCTGCGGGTGGGCGACCCGATGGACGACGCGACGGACATCGGCCCGCTCGCCACCGAGCAGGGTGTCCACGACGCCGACGCGCTCGTCCGCGACGCCGTCGACAAGGGCGCCACGGTGCTCCTGGGCGGCAAGCCCCTGGACCGGCCGGGCTGGTGGTACCCGCCGACCGTGGTCGCCGGGCTGACCCCGGAGATGCGGATGTGGCACGAGGAGGTCTTCGCGCCCGTCGCCGGGCTGTACCGGGTCTCCTCCTACGAGGAGGCGATCGAGGTCGCCAACGACAACCCGTACGGGCTGGGCTCGAACGCCTGGACCAACGACCCGGGCGAACAGGAGCGCTTCATCACCGACCTGGACGCGGGAATGGTCTTCGTCAACGGCATGACCACCTCGTACCCCGAGCTGCCGTTCGGCGGGGTGAAGCACTCCGGGTACGGGCGGGAGCTGGCCGAGCTCGGTCCCCGCGAGTTCTGCGACATCAAGACGGTGTGGGTCGGGGAGCCCGGCGGGACCAGGGCCGGCGCACACGTGGAGTGACCCGCCGGCACGTGCGGTGGCCGGCCGCCCATGGACGGAGCGGCCCGTCGGCGTGCGCGTGGTGGACCGCGAGATTCACAGCTTCTTGCCAGTTTGCGTCGAGGTCCCCCCGGTAGAACTCCCGGATGCGAGGCTCGACGCATGCGACTGTAACCATGGCGTCCGGAACGGCCGTGACCACGGCGCCCGGAACGGGCCTGGCGGGCACCGCCGGCCGGCTGCTCGTCGTGGACGACGAGGCGAACATCCGGGCGCTGCTGTCGGCCGCCCTTGAGCTGACCGGCTTCGACGTACGGGTCGTGGGTGGCGGCCGGGAGGCCCTGCTGGCCGCCGCGGAGTTCGAACCGGACCTGGTCGTGCTCGACGTGATGCTGCCCGACCTCGACGGGTTCGCCGTGGCCGACCGGCTGCGCGCCGGCGACCAGCCGGTACCCGTGCTGTTCCTGACCGCCCGGGACGCCGTCTCCGACCGCATCTCCGGCCTCGCCGTCGGCGGCGACGACTACGTCACCAAGCCGTTCAGCCTGGAGGAGGTGGTCTTGAGGATCCGGGCCATCCTGCGCCGCAGCGCCGCCGCGCGCCGGCCCGGGGGCGGCCCGTCGTACCGGATCCTGCGCTACGCCGACCTCCACCTCGACGAGGAGGCGCACGAGGTCCGCCGGGCCGGCACGCTGATCGACCTGTCCCCCACCGAGTTCAACCTGCTGCGGTACCTGCTGGCCAACGCCGGCCGGGTGGTCAGCAAGGCAGAGATTCTCGACCGGGTGTGGCACTACGACTTCGGCGGTGACGGCCGGATCGTGGAGTCCTACGTGTATTACCTCCGCCGCAAGATCGACAGGTACGGGCCGCCGCTGATCCACACCGTGCGCGGCGTGGGGTACGCCCTCCGGCTGCCGCGCGGCGACGATGGCTCCTGACTGCCGGCACCGCCCACGCCACCACCGGGCCGGCTGGCCGCGGCGGTGGCGGCGCCTGGCCCTGCGGCACCGGATGGTGATCACCGTCGCGGCGTTCGCGGCGGCCGCTGTCGTCCTGACCGATTTCGTCGGCGCGACCCTGCTGCGGCCGTACCTGATCGGGCGGCTCGACGCCCATCTGGCACGGCAGGCCCGGGACCTCGACCGGTCGACCCGCCTGCCCCGGCCCGACGCGCCGTACCCGCACCAGTTCGCCCAGTTCCTGGCCACGGCACCGCAACCGGCACCGCCCCTCGGCGTGAGCTCCCGCATCGTCGTGTACGCCGCCGACGGCAGCCTGATCTACACGTCCACCGGCAACGGTGGCCCGGATCTCGCCTCCGTGGGGCCGCTCGCCGAGCGCGCCGGCCGGCCGGCGTTCACCGCCCGCGGTACCGGCGGCCGGTGGCGGGTCCTGGTCACCCCGGTCGGCGACGGCAGCCAGTACGCGGTGCACGCGGTGTCCCTGCGCGAACTGCAAGCGACCCGCAACGGCCTGCTCGGAATCGACGCGCTGGTCGGCGCGGTGGTCCTGGTGCTGGTCACGGTCGCGGCGACCCCGGTGGTCCGGATCGGCCTGCGCCCGCTGACCCGCATGGAGCACATCGCCACCGAGATCGCCGGCGGCGACCTGTCCCGACGCGTCCCCGACACCGACCCCCACACCGAACCCGGCCGCCTCGGCACCGCCCTCAACACCATGCTCGTCCGCATCGAAGCCGCCCTGGCCGACCGCAGCGCGTCCGAACGACGCCTACGCCAGTTCCTCGCCGACGCCTCCCACGAACTACGCACCCCGCTGACCTCCATCCAGGGCTTCGCCGAGCTGTACCGCCGCGGCGGCGCCCCACCCGGACCCGCCCTCGACGAGGCCATGGGCCGCATCGAAGCCGAGGTCGGCCGGATGCGCCTGCTCGTCAACGACCTGCTGCTGCTGGCCCGCCTCGACGAGGAACGCCCCCTCGAACGGCACCCGGTCGACCTGCTCGCCGTCGCCGCCGACGCCGTCCGCGACGCCCACCTCCGGGTACCCGACCGGTTCGTCCGCCTCGCCGGCCTCGACGACGACCGCGACCACTTCGAACCGGTCACCGTCTCCGGCGACGAACCCCGCATCCGCCAGGTCGTCAACAACCTCGTCGCCAACGCCCTGCAACACACCCCGGACGAGTGCGCGATCGTGGTCCGGGTCGGCGCGGCGACCGGTGCCGGCCCGGACCCGCAGGCGCGTACGGTCGAGTTGCCCGCCGCCGCGGTGGGCGGGCAGCCGCCGGCGGGGCAGCCGGTCGCGGTCGTGGAGGTGGCCGACACCGGGCCCGGCATGAGCACCGCGGAGGCGCGGCGGGCGTTCGAACGGCTCTACCGCGCCGGTCCCGGCCGGGCCCGCCGCCCCGGCGGCGCCGGCCTGGGCCTGGCCATCGTCGCGGCCATCGTGCAGGCGCACGGCGGCCGGGTCGAGCTGTACACCGCCGCCGGCGCGGGCGCCCGGTTCCGAGTACTCCTGCCCGCGACCGCCGCCGCGGAGCCGCACACATGCGACGACCGGGGCGCCGGGTAAGGAACCGCGGCGCCCCGGTCGTCAGGTGCGTGTCGACCCGGTCAGGGGCTGACGAACGTGAACGTCTCCGCCCGGCCGGCCGTGGTGCGGCTGGCCTTCAGCGGCAGCTTGCCGGTCGCCTCGGCCGAGACGTACCGGCCGTTGGCGCGGGCCTTCAGGCCGAAGGTGCCCCGGCCGCCCGCGACGAGCTGGAACTGTTCCCAGGGGCCGATCGCGGTCCGGTTGGCGATCAGCGGCCCGGCCCCCGCCGACTCGGCGGTCACGAACGCACCGTTGGCGTGCGCCCGCAGCGCGAGGTACCCGTTGCCGAGATCGACGGCGTCGAACGTCTCCCACGGGCCGCAGCCGTCCCGGTTAGCCATCAACGGCCCGGCCCCCGCCCACTCGGCGGTCACGAACACGCCGCTGAGGTTGTCCGGGGCGGGGTCACCGGCGGCGAACGAGAGCAGGCAGACGGTCGACTGCGCGACGGCGACCGTGAACTTCTCCCAGGGGCCGATCGCGGTCCGGTTGGCGATCAGCGGCCTGGCCCCCGCCGACTCGGCGGTGACGTACCGGCCGTTGACGAGGGCCTTCAGGCTGATCGCACCGCCGTTGTCGAGAAGCTGGAACTTCTCCCAGGGGCCGATCGCGGTCCGGTTGGCGATCAGCGGCCTGGCCCCCGCCGACTCGGCGGTGACGTACCTGCCGTTGGCGTGCGCCCGCAGCGCGACGGCGCGGACACCGGCCTCGACACCGGCGTCGACGACGTCGAACTCCTCCCAGAAAGCGGCCGCGACGCGGTTGGCGACCAGGGCCGACGCCCCGGCACTCTCCGCGGTGACGACCTTGTCGTTGGCGCCGGCACGCAGCCGGATCACGGTACCCGGCCGGACCGCCGCGGCCCCCACCTGGAGCAGCCTGTTCGGCGAGCCCACGCCGGGGTCGGCCACCACGCCGGTGGCGGCGCCACCGACGATCGCGGCCTGTACCTGCGCCGGGGTCAGCGCCCGGTTGGCCGCCAGGAGCAGCGCGGCGGCACCGGCGACGTGCGGCGTCGCCATCGACGTACCGCTGATCCGCTTGGTGGCCGTGCTGCTGCCGGTCCACGCGGAGGTGATGTCGACCCCGGGGGCGAAGACGTCGACGCACGAGCCGAAGTTGGAGAACGGTGCCCGACGGTCGGCCTGGTCCGTGGCACCGACGGTGATCGCCTCGGGCACGCTGGCCGGGGAGGTGAGGCAGGAGTCCACGCTGTCGTTGCCCGCCGCGACCGTGAAGGTCACGCCGGCGGCGGTGGCCGCCTTCACCGCGTCGTTGATCGCGGTGGACATCACGCCGCCGATGCTCATGTTGGCCACCGCGGGCACGCCGGCCCGGGCCGGGTCGTTGCGGACCCAGTCGATACCGGCGATGACGTCGGCGTCCGTACCGTTCCCGGCGCAGTCGAGGACCCGCACGGCGACCAGTTGCGCGTTCCTCGCGACACCGTACGTCCTGCCGCCGATGGTGGCGGCCACGTGCGTGCCGTGTCCCATGCAGTCGGAGGCGTCGGCCGGATCGACGGCCTCGGTGGGGCTCTTGTGGTAGGTGAAGTTCTGGCCGTAGCCGGCCCGGCCACCGAACTCCTGGTGCGCGATGTTGATGCCGCTGTCGATGACGTAGACGCGCACGGCGCCCGCCGCGTCCGGGCTGGTGTAGGAGCGGTCGAGCGGCAGGTACGGCTGGTCGATGCGGTCCAGTCCCCAGGACGGCGGGGTCGGCTGCACGGCCGTCGCCCGTACGACGTGGTTCTGCTCGACGTAGGCGACCTCCGGCCGGGCGGCCACCCGCTTGGCCTGCGCCTCGCTCATCTGCGCGAGGTACCCCTTGAGCACGGTGGAGTACGTCCGCTTGACCACTCCACCATGGACGCGGCTGAGGGTCGCGGCGGTGCTCCGTACGGACCCGGGATCGGCGCCGGAGTCCCGGAGCACCACGATGTAACTGTCCTTCACCGCTCCGGCGAGATGGGCGCCGCGTACGGTGCCCTCCGGCCGCTCGGCGAAGGCCGCACCGCCGCTGGCGACCCCGAGAGCGGCGGTCGCGGCGGTGAAGACCACTCCCACCGCGACGGCGCGGTGACGTGGGCGACGGTCTGTCATACGGCTTCCCCCCGAGGACCACGCGTCCGTACCGGACGCGTCTCACAACCCGCGTGAGTACCACCGGGAGACGCGCGAGCCACGCTCAGATGATCCGGAAATGTCCGTCCGCGATGCGTCAGCCGACCGGAGCACCGGTACTCACGGAGGCACACAATAGAGCCGGGAAGACTCCCAAGCTGGGGGAAATGCCGGCAAGCTGCAACAAATAGCCGATAGACGGTCACATGTGCGTCCGACCGGCCTCCCGGACACGGCACCGCCCGCCGCAACTCCCAGCAAGCTATGAGGAAACCCGCGTCTCAATGTGACCGCCTTCGGGCAGCAGGCGCGGCATGTCCTTCCTGCGACGCTTACCGCTCATCCTGCGACGCATTCCGCCACTCCTGCGCCGCCTCGTACTGCTCTGGCGGTACCTGGCCATGCGCGTACCGACCACCCGGCGGATGAGCCGGTCGGCCCGGACCGTCAACGCCGCCCTCGCCACGCTGCTCCTCGCCGGAGCACTCGTGTCGTACCGCACCGTGTCCGTGGCAGACACGTCGACGACCGGATCCGGGGTGATCCGGGCCGGTCTGGTCACCCGGGGAACGGTGATCTCCACCGTGTCGACGGCCGGCACGGTGCAGAGCGGTTCGATGGCCAACGTCAGCTTCGCCGGCCCCGGCACGGTGACCGAGATCGACGTGAAGGTCGGTGACGCGGTCAAGAAGGACCAGGTCCTCGCGAAGATCAATGCGGCCCCGGCCCAGGAACAGCTCAGCGCGGCGCAGGCCACCCTCGCGTCCGCCCAGCAGAGCCTCGCCCAGGTGAAGGCGTCCACCAGGGACCCGGCGACGATCGCCTTCGCCGAGGCGCAGGTGACCACGGCTCGCAACAACGTCAACGCCGCCCAGCGCGCGGTCACCGGAGCCACACTGACCGCACCGACCGACGGCACGGTCATCGCGATCAACGGCACCGTCGGAAGCCTGTCGACCGCGCTCACCCCGGTCAGCGGCGGGGCCACGCCGGGCGACACCCCGTTCATCCAGCTCGCCGACCTCACCAAGCTGCAGATCTCGGCCGCCTTCCCGGAGGCCGACGCGATCCGGCTCAAGACCGGCCTGCCCGCCACCGTCACCTGGGTCGCCCTGTCGGGCAGCCGGGCGGAAGGCAAGGTCACCGCGATCGCTCCGGCCGCCACGACCCAGAACAACGTCAATTCGTACACGGTGGTCGTCACCCTCGACCGGGTACCCGACGGGGCCCGCATCGGGCAGACCGTCAACGTCACGGTCGCCGCGGCCCGGGTCGACGACGTGGTGCGGGCACCGGTCAGTGGCGTTCGCGACAGCGGACAGCAGCAGACCGTCGAGGTCATCCGGGCCGACGGTCGACGGGAGACCCGCACGGTCACGGTCGGCCTGCGCGGTGACGACTTCGTCGAGATCCAGTCCGGTCTGGCACCGGGCGAGCAGGTAACGCTCGGGCGCGGAAGCCGGGGCGCCGGATGAGAACTCCCGATTGCCCGGTGATCGAGGTACGTGACCTCGTGAAGGTGTACGGCGAAGGTGAGGCCCGGGTACAGGCGTTGTCCGGAGTGGACCTGACCGTCAACCACGGCGAGTACCTGGCCATCATGGGCGCGTCCGGCTCCGGCAAGACGACCCTGATGAACATTCTCGGCTGTCTCGACGTCCAGACGTCGGGGCGGTACCTGCTCGACGGGGTCGACGTGAACACCCTCGACGACCGGCAGCTCGCCCGGGTACGCAACCGCCGCATCGGATTCGTGTTCCAGACGTTCAGCCTGATCTCACGCACGACGGTACTGGCCAACGTGGAGCTTCCGCTCGCGTACGCGGGAATGAACGCCGCGGACCGCCGTCGCCGGGCCCGCATGGCGCTGGCAACGGTGGGCCTCGCCGACCGCGCCGACTGCGAGCCCAACCAGCTCTCGGGCGGTCAACAGCAGCGGGTCGCGGTCGCGCGCGCCCTGGTCACCGCCCCGGCACTGGTACTGGCCGACGAACCGACCGGCAACCTGGACAGCCGGTCGAGCGCGGAGGTGCTCGAGGTGCTGGACAAGCTGAACCAGCTCGGCCGCACCATCGTGCTGATCACCCACGACCAGTGGGTCGCCGCGCACGCCCACCGGCTCATCGAGCTCATGGACGGCAGGGTGGTCGGCGACGAGCCGATCCGCCGCACGGTGTCGCAGGAGCGTTACGGCGGCCGGCACCGACCGCTCACCCCGCGCGCCACCGAGGCGGTGTTCCCGTGACGACCATCGAGGCGATCCGACTCGCCATCCGCGCGCTGATAGCGAACAAGCTGCGCTCCGGGCTGACCATCCTCGGCATCCTGATCGGGGTTGCCGCGGTGATCCTGCTGGTCGCCGTCGGAAACGGATCCGCCAAGGCGGTCCAGCAGAGCATCGAGCAGCTGGGCAGCGACACGCTGACCATCGCCGGCGCCTCCCACGGCGGCCCGAACGCCGGAAGTGCCACGCTGACGATGGACATCGTCGAGGCGTTGGCCAACCGCGACGCCACCCCCGACGTCAAGAGCGTCTCGCCCGTCGTGACCAGCGCGCAGACGGTCCGGTACGAGGGCACCCAACACACCGTCTCGCAGTTCGTCGGTACCACGCCGGAGTACCTGGCGGCCGTCAACGCCTCGGTGGCGCGTGGCACCTCGTTCGACGTCGCCGACGTCAGGGACCGACGCCGCGTGATGGTCCTGGGTACGACGGTCGCGGCCCGGCTCTTCGGCGCCGTGGATCCGGTCGACAGGCAGGTCACGGTGGGCGGGAGCGCGTTCACGGTCGTCGGGGTACTCGCCGAGAAGGGCGGGACCGGGTTCACCGACCCCAACGACATCGCCCTGGCGCCGATCACCGCCGTCCAGGAGTCGGTCACCGGTTACGGCCCGCTCAACCAGGTACTCGTCCAGGCCGCAACGGCCGACCGCGTCGACGCGGCGCGATCGCAGGCTCAGGACGTCCTCAACCGGAAGCTGCACGTCACCAACACCGCCAACCAGCCGTTCCGCATTCTCGACCAGTCGCAGCTACTGGCGGCGCGCAGTGACACCGCCCGGACCTTCACCGTCCTACTGGGAGCGGTAGCGGCCCTGAGCCTGCTCGTAGGGGGCATCGGCATCACCAACATCATGATGGTGACGGTCACGGAACGAACCCGGGAGATCGGCATCCGTCAGGCGCTCGGCGCGCCGAAGCGCACGCTGATCACCCAGTTCCTGACAGAGGCCACCGTCCTCAGCCTCATCGGCGGGCTGCTCGGCGTGGTTGCGGCCATCGTAGGCAGCCAGTTCACGATCCTCGGGATCCACCCGGAGATCATGCCCAGCTCGATCGCGCTCGCGCTCGGCGTGTCCGTCGCGATCGGACTCTTCTTCGGCAGCTACCCCGCCAGCCGCGCGGCAGGACTGCGACCAATCGACGCACTTCGCTACGAGTGAGGACACCATGGATGTACGCCGGCGACACGCCGAACCCGACACCGCCAAGCTCAAGTCGACCGAAGACCGCTCCGTGCGGGCCGCCGGGGGTACCGAAAAGGTCAACAGGTCCGGCAAGATCAGCAAGCTCGAGCGGGCGGCCGACGTCGAGAGAACGGGCAAGCCCGAGCGCGTGGACCGTAGTGACCGGGCCGAGCGCGGCGCCCGGGCCGAACGGGCCGAACGGGCCGACCGCAGCCGAAAGGTCGACCGCAACGGCCCGGACCATCAGCCGGACCGCGATCCTGGAGCAGGAACCGGAGCCGAGAATCGCGCCGAGCACCACGGCAAAGCCACTCGCAGCGACGCGATGGACCGCGACAGCCGGACCAAGCACCCCGGTGACCACCAGGTCAGGCCCGACAGCTCGGGCACGATCGAGGAACCCGACCGGCTCGGCACGGTGGACCGTACCGAGCGCACGGAGTGGCAGGTGCGCGGCGGCCGCCCTCAGCGGGTCGCCCGGGTGCAGCGAATGCAACGGATCCAGCGGATACGGCGGGCCAGCCGGGTGGACCACGCCGACCGCGTTGTCGCGGTCGAGCCGGTCGACCGTGACAACCGGCCCGATCCGGCCGGCCAGCTCGACAAGGCGAGTTCATCCGGGCGCGGCGACCGGGTCGAGCAGCCTGACCGGCCGGAGCGGACGGAGCGCCCGACGGCCAGGACGGGCAAGACCGACCGCGCCAACCGCGGCGAGCGGTCGGACCGGGTCGAGCGGGCCGAGCGGCTCGACCGCCACGACGAGGCTGACCAGGAGCGCGGGGTGTACCGGGCGGCCGTCCTCGGGCGGGGTGACTTCATCGACCGGGCCGACCTGGTCGACGACACCGACGAGGTCGACGCACCGGCCCGCTCCCCCCAGAACGGCAGGGCGCACCTGACCGGCAAGGTCGAGCGCATCGAGACGGTCGACCGGGCCGTGCGGGTCGACCTCGACGACGTCGACGAGCTCGACGAGAACGACGAGAACGACGAGACGTTCGAAGACGACGAGATCCAGGACGCGGACGACGTCGTAGACCTCGACGAAGACGAGCGAGCCGCGGACGACCTCGACGCAGACGACCTCGACGCAGACGACCTCGACGCGGACGACCTCGACGCGGAGCCCGACGACGATGTCGACGACATCGATGCGCTCGACGAGGACGAGCGGGACGGCGACGAGGACGAGCGCCGCGAGGACGGGGACGTCTGTGACAGCTACGACGATGACCTCGACGAGGACGAGCGGGCCGAGGACCTCGACGATGACCTCGACGAGGACGAGCGAGCCGCGGACCTCGACGATGACCTCGACGCGGACGAGGTCGACGACATCGAGGTGTCGGAGGACGAGGTCGCGGCGGCCGACGTCGCAGAGACGGAGATTGCGCGAGCCGAGGAGGTCGCGAAGGCCGTAGCGGCCGAGGAGGACATGGAGGAAGAGGAGGCAGAGACCGCGGAGGCGGCAGAGATCGCCGAGGTCGAAGAGGTCGCCGAGGTCGAAGAGGTCGAGGAGACCGCCGAGGTCGCAGAGGTCGAAGAAGCCGAGGAGGACGAGGAGGACGAGGAGGACGAGGCGGCGGCGACAGAGGCCGCGGAGGTGATGGAGGTTCGCGCGGTACGCGGGGCCGACAGGGCCGACGAATCCGCGCCGGCGCATTCCTCTACTGTGGACGTACCCCGGAAGCTCGACCCGGCCCGGCGCACCGACGTGACCGCGCGGACCGACGCGCTTCCGCGGATCGACACCGTGCCGGCCACAGTCGAAGTTCCCCGGACTGAGATCCCCCACCGGGTCGCCGACTCTCCCCGGGCTGAGATCCCCCACCGGGTCACCGACACTCCCCGGGCGGGGGAGATCGACCCGCTCAGCCCGACCCATCGGACGGATGCGTTCGCCGGAGCGGACATGACGGCGAAGCTGGACATGGCCGCCTACCCCGAAGAGCCGGGCCGACCGTCGGATCCGTTCGCCGACCCCATCAGCCGCGACATGTCCCCGGAGGCGCCGAAGGCGCACTACACCACGCGGGCGACCCTGATCCTGTCCGCCCTCGCCCTCGTGGTCTTCGGGTTCCTGGGCGGCGCGCTGGTCCAGAAGTACTTCGGCAAGACGGCCTCCGACGACAGTCAGCACACCGCCGGTGGCCGCAGCGCCGGCCTGATAGCGGCCACCACGAATATCACGAGCGGCACCATCAAGTTCGTCGACGGCAACACGGTGTACGTACAGACCGTCGACGGCAAGATCGTGACGGTCCGTACCAGCGGGTCCACCGCGGTACAGGTCACCTCGAACGGCGCGCTCGCCGATCTGAGTCCCGGCACCCAGGTCAACATCGAGGGTGCGACGGCCGGGGACGGCGTCGTCAACGCCACCAAGGTCACCAAGGGCAAGTAACGATGCGGGTCCTGGTGGTCGACGATGAGCCCGGGGTACGGGAGTCGGTGTCCGGCGCGTTGCGCCTCGCCGGGTACGAGGTCTCGGTGGCCGGGGACGGGGTGACGGCCCTGGACCTGGTACGCGTCGAGCGCCCGGATGCCGTCGTGCTCGACCTCACGATGCCCTGGATGGACGGGCTGGAGACCTGCCGCATGTTGCGTGCCGAAGGCCACGAGCTGCCGGTACTGATGCTGGCGGCACGGGACAACACCCCTGACCGTGCCGCCGGCCTCAACGCGGGGGTCGACGACTACCTGGTGAAGCCGTTCGCGTTGACCGAACTGCTGGCGCGGCTACAGGCCCTGGTGCACCGCCCGCCTCCGACCGACGGCCTGACCCTGCACCCGGCCGGCCGGCTGCTACGGCGGGCCGGCCGGGAGGTGGCGCTCAACCCGACCGAGTGCCGGATCGCCGCGGCCCTGCTGGCCAACCCCGGGCAGCCACTCGACCGGGCAGGGCTGCTGCAACAGGTGTGGGGGTACGACTTCGGCGGCGGATCGGCGATCCTCGACCCGTACCTGGCGTCGCTGGGCCGCAAGCTGACCGTACTGGGCTGCCGGCTCGCCCGTACCCCCGACGGCTACCTGCTGTCCTGACCCGGGGGCCCGGGCCGATCGCGTGGGGCATCCGATCGAACGCCAGCTCGCGGGTGCCCCACGGCTCGCGGCTACGGCGAGGGCTGGTGGACACCGTCGACGTAGAGGTCCACCCGCTCGTGGTAGAAGCAGGCCAGGCCGGCGATCTTCTGGCTCTCCGGCAATGGCGTGCGGTAGATCCACACCAGGTCCTCGTGGACCCGGCCGTCGATCTCCACCGACCAGTACGTCGCGGTCCCCTTGTACGGGCAGTGCGTCCGGGTGTCGGACCGGCGCAGCAGGTCGTGCCGCAGGTCCGACAGCGGCAGGTAGTACCGGGGCGCACACCCCGTCTCGTAGAGGATCCGCGGTGCCCGGGACTCCGCCACGGTGACGCCGCCCACCTCGACGCGTACGTGTCGGCTGCTCGCGAGGATGTCCACCCGGGTGTACGGGTCCCGAGGGTGGGCGTACACCGGCTCGTCCTCCTCCAGCCACTCGTCCATCGCCGCGAAGTCGAGGCGGACCGCGCCGCGTACAGCCGGATGTGGCGAGGTGGGGTACCGGCGGGCCGCACCGGCGGCCTTCGCGCGCGCCGCCACGACGTCGAGGATCTCCGCGGCACCGTGGTCCGGTTCGGGTTCGGCCCGGCCGGTCGCGACCAGCGCCGCACGCACGTCGGCGGCCGGCACGTAGTACTGCGGATAGTGGTCGTTCTCCCAGACCAGCAGCGGTCGCGTGGTGTCCGCGACCAGGTCGCCCGCCAGGTAGGCGCGGACCCGCCGGTGGCCCTGCTCGACCCGTCCCCGCTTGGCCAGACCGGGCCCGTCCACGCCGGCACCCGGCCCGTTCACGCCGGTGTCGCCCATCGGACCCACGCTACCGCCCGCCGACCCGCCCCGCTCACGCCAGCGTGGGGATTCCGACCGCGGCGAGCACCAGGTAGAACAGGGCCGCGGCGGCCACCGGCCCCGGCGAGGCGGTCACCCTGCGGCCACCGCTGTGTATCAGATCACAGCCGGGGATACCGTTCCTAAATTTCAATACAACCCCACCAACCCTTCACGATCATGAGAAGCGGTCCCGCATTCGCGAGGTATCCGGCGCATTCCCTTTGGTACCTGCGAGGCCTAGAGTGTCGGCGTGACCGCATTCCGAATAGGCGAGGCAGCCGAGCTGCTCGGCGTCAGCGCCGACACCGTGCGCCGGCTGATCGATGGTGGGCGACTCACCGCCACCCGCGACCAGCACGGACACCGGATGATCGCGGGCACCGACCTCGCCGCGTACGTGCGCTCCGGCCGGGACGAGGGTGGTGCCCGGTCCTCGGCGCGCAACCGGCTGCGCGGGATCGTCACGGCGGTCACCCGCGACACCGTGATGGCTCAGGTGGAGTTGCAGGCCGGGCCGTTCCGGGTGGTGTCGCTGATGAGCCGGGAAGCCGCCGACCAGCTCGGCCTCGAGGTCGGCTGCGTGGCGGTCGCGGTCGTCAAGTCCACGACCGTCGTCGTGGAGGTGCCGTGAAGCGGATGGCGGCGCTGGGTGCGCTGGTACTGGCCGTGACGGCCGCCGGATGCGGCGGCGAGCGTACGGGCACGCCGGACCGGCCCACCGGCACGGTGACCGTGCTGGCCGCCGCGTCGCTCACCGAGTCGTTCAGCCGCATCGGCAGGGACTTCGAGCAGGCCAACCCCGGCGTACACGTACGGTTCTCGTTCGGCGGCAGCTCGACCCTGGCCCAGCAGATCACCGCCGGCGCGCCAGCCGACGTGTTCGCCTCCGCCAGCCCCACGACCATGAAACAGGTGACCGACGCCGGCCTCGCCGCCGGCCCGGCCAGCGTCTTCGCCCGAAACCAGCTCGTCATCGCCGTCGCCAGGGGCAACCCGGAGCGGATCGCGGGCCTGGCCGACCTCGCGGCACCGGGCCGGAAGGTGGCCCTGTGCGCCGCCGCGGTGCCGTGCGGAGCCTCGGCGGCCAGGGCGCTCGACGTCGCCGGCGTGCGGCTCACGCCGGTCACGTTCGAGCAGGACGTCAAGGCCGCGCTGGCGAAGGTCCGGCTCGGTGAGGTCGACGCGGCGCTGGTGTACCGCACCGACGCCCGCGCCGCCTCGGCGGACGTGGAAGGGGTGGAGTTCCCGGAGTCGGCCACCGCGGTCAACGAGTACCCGATCGTCGCCCTGGCCCACGGCCCCAACCCGACCGGCGCGACCGCGTTCGTGGCGTACGCGCGGTCGGAGCGCGCGGCGGCCGTTCTCACCGACGCCGGATTCCAGCGGCCGTGACCGGCCGGGTTCCGCCGGTGCTCGCCGTACCGGCCGCGGCCGGCCTGGTGTTCCTGGTGCTGCCGCTGGTCGGCCTGCTCGCCCGTACCCCCTGGTCGCAGCTGCCGGCGCGGCTCGGCGCTCCGGGTGTGGTCGACGCGCTGCGGCTGTCGCTGGTGACCGCCACCGCCGCGACGGCCGTGTCGGTGCTCCTCGGCGTGCCGCTGGCCTGGCTGCTGGCCCGCCGCGCCTTCCCCGGCCGCCGCGTGGTCCGGGCCCTGGTCACGCTGCCGCTGGTGCTGCCACCGGTGGTCGGCGGGGTGGCGCTGCTGCTCGTGTTCGGCCGGCGCGGTCTGCTGGGCGGATGGCTTTCGAGCACGTTCGGGGTGACCGTGCCGTTCACCCCGACCGCGGTCGTGCTGGCCGAGACGTTCGTCGCGATGCCGTTCCTGGTGATCAGTGTGGAGGGCGCGCTGCGCGGCGCGGACGCCCGGTACGAGGAGGCCGCCGCCACCCTCGGCGCCACCCCATGGATCACGTTCCGCCGGGTCACGCTGCCGCTCGTCGCGCCGGGCGTGGCCGCCGGCGCGGTGCTGTGCTGGGCCCGGGCCCTCGGTGAGTTCGGCGCCACGATCACGTTCGCGGGCAACTTCCCGGGGCGCACCCAGACCATGCCGCTCGCCGTCTACCTGGCGTTGGAGTCCGACCCGGCCGCCGCGATCGTCCTGAGTCTGCTGCTGCTCACCGTCTCGGTGGCGATCCTCGCCGGCCTGCGCGAGCGCTGGCTCAGCACGCCATGACGTCCGCCACGACACCGGATCCGGACACCCGGACACTGCTCGACGCCCGCCTCGTCGCGTACGCGGGCGGGTTCGACCTGGACGTGACCCTCACCGCGGCGGCCGGCGAGGTCGTCGCCCTGCTCGGCCCGAACGGGGCGGGCAAGACGACCGCGCTGCGCGTACTCGCCGGGCTGCACCCCCTCGCCGGAGGTCACATCCGGCTCGGCGGCACGCCGGTCGACCGGCTACCGCCGCACGCCCGGCGCATCGGCGTGGTCTTCCAGGACTACCTGCTCTTCCCTCACCTCAGCGCGCTGGACAACGTGGCGTTCGGGCCACGCTGCGCTCGCGTCGGGCGGGCCGAGGCGCGCCGCCGCGCCGCCGGCTGGCTGGACCGGATGGGCCTGGCCGACTTCGCCCGCGCCAAACCCCGGCAGCTGTCCGGCGGCCAGGCCCAGCGGGTCGCCCTGGCCCGTGCCCTCGCCGTCGAGCCGGCGCTGCTGCTGCTCGACGAACCGCTCGCGGCGCTCGACGCGCGTACCCGCCTCGACACCCGCGGCCACCTCCGCCGCCACCTCGCCGACCACCCGGGCGTGACGATCCTGGTCACTCACGACCCGGTCGACGCGATGATCCTGGCCGACCGGATCGTGATCGTCGAGCAGGGCCGGGTGGTGCAGTCCGGGGACGCGGCGGCCGTCACCCGCCAGCCCCGCACCGACTACGTGGCCCGGCTGGTGGGCCTCAACCTGTACCGGGGACACGGGGCCGGGCACGCCGTGACCCTGACCGGTGGCCTGACCCTGACCGCAGCGGACGTCGTCGACGGAGACGCCTTCGTGGCGTTCCCGCCCGCCGCCGTGGCGCTGCACCCGGAAGCCCCCTCCGGCAGTCCGCGCAACACCTGGCCGGTGACGGTCGACGGGGTGGAGCGCCACGGCGACCACATCCGGGTCCACCTCACCGGGCCGCTCGACACCGCCGCCGACATCACCCCGGCCGCGGCGGCCGACCTCGACCTCGCCGTCGGCCGCCGCCTGTGGGCGGCGGTCAAGGCCACCGAGACCCGGGCGTACCCGGCCACCGGTTGACCCGGGCCGGGACGGGTAGGTGCGATCGAGGCGCAAGCGCAGTTGGGAGGCGCGCCCCATGGACGGCAAGCGAGACGACCCCCGCGACAACCCGCGCGTCGCGGCGGCCGTACCGAAGGACCGCGGCACCCGGATCACCCGGACGATCTCGCGGGCGACCGCCGCCGCCGGCTCCTTCCCCATGATCATAATTGCCGCCGCGCTGGTGCTGGTGTGGCTCGTCGGTGGGCTGTTCGTACGCGGTGGCTACGCCAGTACGGCGTACCAGCTACCGGTCTCCACCGTGTCGTCGATCGTGACGTTCCTGATGGTCTTCGTCATCCAGTCCAGCCAGAACCGGGACAGCCGGGCGCTCCAGACCAAGGTCGACGCGATCGCCGCCGTCCTGGCGGTCATGGCCAAGGAGCAGGGCCTCGCGGATCACGAGTACCTGCTGACCCGGCTGGCCGGCCTGGAGGACGCCCCGGAGCACGAGATCGACCACGAGCAGGAGATCGTGCGCCGGCGCGTCGACGAGGTGGCGCACGAGAGCTGATGACGACGTGGGGTACGAGGGGGTGACGCGGCGGGAGGACTGCGACATCCGGATCCCGCGGGGAGTGTCACCCGCCCGGCCGGGTAGCGCGGAGGTGGGTACAGCCCAGGGCTCCGGATCGATCAACCACAGTCGACCAACCACAGCGGAAGGACCCTGCCATGACCGAGCCCCTTGCCGTCCCCGGCACCGTGCCTGGTGAGCCTCATCCGAAGGAGCGCGACGACGCGACCGTGAAGGGAGACGATCCGGCCACAAGGGAGCCGGCGGAGAACCCGCAGGATCGGGAGGACCACCCCACCTGACCCGCGACGCCCGGCGCGGCAGCGGGTTCCCGGCGGGCAGCAGCGACCCGACCGCCAGTGGGTTCCCGACCGCCAGAGGGTTCCCGACCGGCAGGAGGTCCCGACCGTCAGAGGGTCTCGGCGACCGCGCAGACAGCGAGCAGCCGCACCAGCGGCCAGTCGGGCGCGGTCCAGTCCGGGCCGTCCGGTCCGGGCAGCCGCCAGCCGTTGCTCACGGCCGAGTCGGTCACCCCGTCGGCGTACGCGGCGAGCCCGATCACCGTGACACCACCGGTGGCTTCGGTCAGCGCGTCCCGCACGGCGGCCGCATGCTGGTCGACCTCGGCGAGCAGCCCCGGTCGAGCCTGCGCCGCCGCCAGTCCAGTGCCACCGATCCGCTGCCGCAACTGGGTCAACGCCAGCCGCGCACCCCAGGCCTCGGCGTCACGACGGAGGTTCCCGAAAACGGCAGACACGGCCGGAGACACTACAAACCGACACCCCCTGGCCGTTCGGCCGGGGTTGCCTCCTCCGAGTTGCGATGACACACCGCATACGGTTGGCTACGGCTACCCCGGGGTACAGTTCAAGGCAGCCGCGACCACAGGAGGTGACCATGGGCGACGCATTGGTGACCTCGCAGTACCTGGATGACGGTGCGACGATCATCGATGTTCGTGGCGAACTGGACGTCACCACCGTCAATGCGTTCCGCACCCTGCTGGTGGACACCATCCAGCGGCAGCGGCCGGCCCGCGTGGTGGTGGACATGCTGCGCGTGACGTTCATGGATTCGACCGGCATCGGTGCGCTGGTCGTGGGGTACAACACAGCCCACGAGATCGGCGCCGACTTCGTCGTCCGCAACCCGAGCGCATTCGTCCTCCGACAGCTCCACATCACCGGCCTGACCGAGGTCTTCGGCATCTCGCCGGCCGACGCGTCCCCGACC
Source organism: Planosporangium spinosum (assembly GCF_049999945.1). Taxonomy (NCBI): domain Bacteria; kingdom Bacillati; phylum Actinomycetota; class Actinomycetes; order Micromonosporales; family Micromonosporaceae; genus Planosporangium; species Planosporangium spinosum. The sequence continues at coordinate 99,755 of NZ_JBLYUB010000018.1, forward strand.
GGCCAGCCGGGCACGTCCGTCTCCCCCCGGTCCGCACCGTCCGCCTGACGGTCCGGCGGCCGCGTGATCACCCGCCCGGAATACCGGCACAGTTTCCCTGTTGAACCATCAGGGGTCCCGCCACCCGCCCCCTGGACGACCGGGGTGCCCTTCCCGTCTTCCGGCGCCCCCGTCGGGACCTTCTCCGGTCCGGCAGGGGCGCCGTTGCGTCCCCGTCAGGAGACGCCCTCTGCCAGGTGGGTGCGCCGCCGTGGCCGAAACCACGAGCCGAAAGGGCCCAGCACTGCCTATCCTTGAGCGCCGTATGCCCGAAAACGCCGCGCCGTCCCCGTTCACCGATCTGCAGGCCCGCCTGCCAGATCTGATGCTGCGTGACCAGCGCCGGCTGCGGCGGCGCATCGACGGTGCCCGCAACATCCGCAAGCCGGACGCCCGCCAGGCGGTGGTGGACGAGATCGCCGCCGAGGTCGCCCGGGCCGAGCAGCGCATCGCCGGGCGCCGGGCCGCGGTACCCGCGATCACCTACCCCGAGGCCCTGCCGGTCAGCCAGAAGTCCGACGAGATCCTGGCGGCGATCCGGGACCACCAGGTCGTCATCGTCGCCGGTGAGACCGGGTCGGGCAAGACCACCCAGCTGCCCAAGATCTGCCTGGAGCTGGGGCGGGGCGTCAAGGGCCTGATCGGGCACACCCAGCCGCGCCGGCTGGCCGCGCGTACCGTCGCCGACCGGATCGCCGAGGAGCTGGCCAGCCCCGGCGCCGTCGGCTACAAGATGCGCTTCACCGACCAGGTACGCGACGACACCCTGGTCAAGCTGATGACCGACGGCATCCTGCTGGCCGAGCTGTCCCACGACCGGATGCTCTGGCAGTACGACACGCTGATCATCGACGAGGCGCACGAGCGCAGCCTCAACATCGACTTCATCCTCGGGTACGTCAAGCAGCTCCTGCCGAAGCGCCCGGACCTGAAGGTGATCATCACCTCGGCGACCATCGACCCGGAGCGGTTCGCGAAGCACTTCGCGAGCGCCGAAGGCGACGCGCCGATCATCGAGGTGTCCGGCCGCACCTACCCGGTGGAGGTCCGCTACCGGCCGCTGATAGACCAAGCGGACGACGACGGCCGAGTCAACGAGGCCGGCGAAGCCGGCGCGGACACCGACGAGGTCCGCGATCAGATCCAGGCGATCGGTGACGCCGTACAGGAGCTGTCCGCCGAAGGGCCCGGCGACATCCTGGTCTTCCTCAGCGGCGAGCGGGAGATCCGCGACACCGCCGACGCGCTGAACAAGATGGATCTCCGCAACACCGAGATCGTCCCGCTGTACGCCCGGCTGTCGAGCGCCGAGCAGCACCGGGTCTTCGCCCCGCACACCGGCCGCCGGATCGTCCTCGCCACCAACGTCGCCGAGACCTCGCTGACCGTCCCGGGGATCAAGTACGTGGTCGATCCGGGTACGGCGCGCATCTCCCGGTACAGCCACCGCACCAAGGTGCAGCGGCTGCCGATCGAGCCGATCAGCCAGGCCTCGGCCAACCAGCGGAAGGGTCGCTGCGGCCGGACCAGCGACGGCATCTGCATCAGGCTGTACTCCGAGGAGGACTTCCTCGGCCGGCCGGAGTTCACCGACGCCGAGATCCTGCGGACCAACCTGGCCTCGGTCATCCTGCAGATGACCTCCCTGGGGCTGGGCGACGTGGCCGCGTTCCCGTTCATCGACGGTCCGGACCGGCGCAACATCCGCGACGGCGTGGACCTGTTGCATGAGCTGGGCGCGCTCGACGCCGACAGGCTCACGCCGGCCGGCCGCAAGCTCGCCCAGCTTCCGGTCGACCCGCGGTTGGGCCGCATGGTGCTGGAGGCCGAGCGCAACGGCTGCGTACACGAGGTCATGGTGATCGCCGCCGCGCTGTCCATCCAGGACCCACGTGAGCGGCCGGCCGACCGGCAGGAGGCGGCAACGCAGGCGCACGCGCGCTTCGTCGACAAAGAATCCGACTTCCTCACGTACCTGAACCTGTGGAACTACCTGGCCGAGCAGCAGAAGGAGCTGTCCAGCAACCAGTTCCGCCGGATGTGCAAGAAGGAGTTCCTCAACTTCCTGCGGGTACGGGAGTGGCAGGACATCTACAGCCAGCTCCGGCAGGTCCTGAAGAACCTGGGCGTCACCCCGAACACCGGCACGCCGGCCGAGGCGCCGGCCATCCACCAGTCGCTGCTCGCCGGCCTGCTCAGCCACGTGGGCGTCAAGGACGCGCAGAAGAAGGAGCAGCGCCAGCAGGACTACCTGGGCGCGCGCGGCGCCAAGTTCGCCGTCTTCCCCGGCTCGGCGCTGTTCAAGAAGCAGCCGCGCTGGGTGATGTCGGCCGAGCTGGTGGAGACCTCGCGGCTGTGGGCGCGGGTCAACGCCCGCGTCGAACCGGAGTGGGTCGAGGCACTGGCCGGACACCTGGTCAAGCGCAGCTACAGCGAACCGCACTGGGAGAAGAAGCAGGGTGCGGTGATGGCCTACGAGAAGGTCACGCTGTACGGGCTGCCCCTCGTCGTCCAGCGCAAGGTGAACTTCGGCAGGGTCGATCCGGCGCTGTCGCGGGAGCTGTTCATCCGGCACGCGCTCGTCGAGGGCGACTGGCAGACCCACCACGCGTTCTTCCACGACAACCGCAAGCTGCTGGACGAGGTCGAGGACCTGGAGCATCGGGCCCGCCGCCGGGACATCCTGGTCGACGACGAGACGCTGTTCGCGTTCTACGACAAGCGCATTCCGGCCGAGGTGGTGTCCGGCCGGCACTTCGACTCCTGGTGGAAGAAGGCCCGTCGGGCCGACCCCGACCTGCTCAGCTTCGAGAAGTCGATGCTGATCAACGATGGCGCGGGCGGCGTCAGCGAGGGCGACTACCCCGACGTGTGGGCCGTCGGTGACCTGAGGCTGCGGCTGACGTACCAGTTCGAGCCGGGTACCGAGGCCGACGGGGTGACCGTGCACATCCCGTTGCCGGTGCTCGCCCGGGTACCGGCCGAGCCGTTCGTCTGGCAGGTCCCCGGCCTGCGCAAGGATCTCGTCACGGCGCTGATCCGGTCGCTGCCCAAGCCGGTACGGCGCAACTTCGTGCCGGTACCGGACTTCGCGGCCGACGCGCTGGCCCGCATCTCGCCCGACCAGGGTCCGCTGCTGGAGGTACTGGAACGCGAGCTGCACTACCTGGGCGGCGTGGCCGTGCCGCGCGGCTCCTGGGACCTGAGCAAGGTGCCCGACCACCTGCGGATGACCTTCCGGGTGGAGGACGAGAAGGGCACGATCCTGGCCGAGGGCAAGGACCTCGCGGCGCTCCAGGAGAAACTGAAGCCGAAGGTGCAGGAGACCGTCTCCGCCGCCGCCCGGTCTGTCGAGCGGCAGGGGCTGACCTCGTGGAACATCGGCGAACTGCCGCGCACGGTACGCCAGCAGCGCGCGGGCTACGAGGTGACCGCCTACCCGGCGCTCGTCGACTCGGGCGACACCGTCGCGATCCGGGTGTTCGAGTCGCCGGCCGAGCAGCAGGCGGCGATGTGGCGCGGTACCCGTCGGCTGCTGGCGCTGACCACCCCCTCCCCGGTGAAGATCGTCAACGCCCGGCTCACCAACGAGGCGAAGCTCGCGCTGAGCCGCAACCCGCACCGCAGCGCCGCCGACCTGATCGACGACTGCGTCACCGCCGCGCTGGACAAGCTGATGACCGACGCGGGCGGGCCGGCCTGGGACACGGGAGGATTCGAACGGCTGCGCGAGCACGTCCGCGCCGGCCTGGCCGACACCGTGACCGCGATCGTCGTGGCGGTGCAGCCGATCCTCGCGGCCGCGGCGACGGTGGAGAAGCGCCTCGCGGCCACGTCCAACCTGGCGCTGGTGCCGGTCCTGACCGACCTGCGGGCGCAGCTGTCGCGGCTGGTCTACCGCGGGTTCGTCACCGACACCGGCTGGGACTACCTGGGCGAACTGCCCCGCTACCTGAACGCGATGGGGTACCGGCTGGACCGGGCCGGTGGCAACCTGGCGCGGGACCGGCAGCTCATGGCAGGGGTCCAGGAGGTCTGGCAGGAGTACGAGCAGCTGTGCACCGAGGTGCCGGACTCACCCGAGCGGCGGCGGATCCGCTGGATGATCGAGGAGCTGCGGGTCAGCCTGTTCGCACAGGCGCTGGGCACCCCGTACCCGGTCTCCGACAAGCGCATCTACCGAGCCATGGACGCGCTCTAGTGGGTCCGTGCCCTCCATGATCCGCGCCCGTACCCCCCATGATCATGGGGACCGACGCGCGGCCGGTTTGTGGCCGGTGAGAACCGGGAAGGACCAGTGTCATGGGTTTCCTGGACAAGGCAAAGAATCTACTCGACCAGCACGACGACAAGGTCGACAAGGCGCTGGACAAGGCCGGTGAGCAGATCGACCAGCGCACCGGGGGTAAGTACAGCGAACAGATCGCCAAGGGCGTGCAGGCGGCCAAGGAACGCACCGGCGCTGGTGACACCAGCCGGCCCGCGGGTGACGCCGGCCGGCCCGACCCCGACGCCGGCCGGCCGCCGGTCTGACCGGGGTCAGCCGCCGACCGCGTACCGGATGCCACCGGCCAGGTGGCTGCGGAAGGCCGGATCGGCGTACGCCTCGACCGGGTGCCCCAGCGCGGTGTAGAAGGCCCGGCCACCCAGGTTCTCGTGGCACCACGCGATCGGGTGGTTCGGGCCCATCGTGCCGCCGGAGTACGACGACTCGTCGACGGTCGCCAGGACCCGGACCGATCCGGTGGGGTCGGTCCGGAAGTTGTACCACTCGTCGGTGAGCACCCACTCCGGCGCGAGGTCGACGGTCGCCGGGTGGTCGCGGTCGACCACCCGGACCGTCGCCCGCTGCACCTTCGGGTGCTGGTTGAACCACGCACCGACGAGCCGGCCGTAGAACGGCCAGTCGTACCCGGTCGTCGAGGCCGCGTGTACCCCGACGAAGTTGCCGCCGCCCCGGATGTAACCCTCGAAGGCGGCCCTCCCCGCCTCGTCGAGCACCTCGCCGCTCGTACTGAGGAAGACCACCGCGTCGTACCGGGCGAGCCCGGCCGGGGTGAACACGTCCTCGTCCTCCGTGGCGTCGACCCGCACCCCCGCCGCCAGTTCCCGTACGGCCGCCACCCCGGCCGGGATCGACTCGTGCCGGTAACCGAGGGTTCGGGTGAAGACGAGCAGGCGGCCGTTCATGTCATCCTCCGGGCGGCCCGCCCGTCGCCGGGCGTTACGTCGGTGCGGCATGCCGTCGGGCACGGCGCGGTCCATGCTGTCACGCTCACGCGCTCCCCGGGACGACCTTCCGCCCAGCGGACAACCACCGACGTTCCGCCCACCGGCGGCCGGCGTCACCACTGCCCCCACCGGCCGCCGGCATCACCCGGATCTCGCGTAGGGAGAGGGGGTTCGGGAAACACCGGAGGATGACGACTTCCGGGAAGGACGTGGGGACGTCGACGCCGACGATCACCCTGGCGGGCGGGGTCGAGATCCCGCTGATCGGCTTCGGCACCTGGCAGGTGACCGGCCACACCGGCTACGAGGCGGTCCGCCTCGCCCTGGAGAGCGGGTACCGGCACGTCGACACGGCCACGATGTACGGCAACGAGGCGGAGGTCGGCCGGGCGCTGCGCGACAGCGGGCTGCGCCGCGAGGAGGTCTTTGTCACCACCAAGCTGCCCCCGGGTCGGGCCGGCCGGGAACGGCAGACGCTCACCGACAGCCTGCGGGCGCTCGGCACCGACTACGTCGACCTGTGGTTGGTGCACTGGCCACCTGCCGATGAGGCCCGGCCCGAGACGTGGCAGGAGTTCCTGGACGCCCAGCGGACGGGGCTGGCGCGCGCCGTGGGGGTCAGCAACTACCGCATCACGCAGATCGACGAACTGGTCCGGGCCACCGGGCAGGCGCCGGCGGTCAACCAGATCCCGTGGAGCCCGTCGCGCTTCGACGCCCGACTGCTGGCCGACAGCCGTTACCGGGGTGTGGCCGTCGAAGGGTACAGCCCGTTCAAGGGCAGCGACCTGCGCGACCCGGTACTGGCCGAGATCGCCGACGCCCATGGCGTGACACCGGCGCAGGTCGTGCTCCGCTGGCACGTCGAGCACGGCGTCGTCGCCATCCCCAAGTCGGTGACCCCGGAGCGGATCCGGTCCAACCTGGATGTCTTCAGCTTCGCACTCACCCCGGACGAGGTCGCCCGGATCGACCGGCTGGGCGGGTAGCGGCGGCGGCCGAGGTTAGGCGCGGTGCCGCCGGGTATGACCCCAGCATGGCCGTGGCACTTCCCGAACTGGCCCGGGAACTACTGGACCGCAACACGTTCGTGGTGCTCAGCACGCTCAATCCCGACGGCAGCCCGCAGTCGAGCCCGGTCTGGGCGATGCGCGACGGCGACGAGATCGTGTTCTCCACGATCCTGGGCCGGCGTAAGACGAAGAACATGACACGCGACCCGCGGATCTGCATCTGCGCGTACGACCCGGCCGACCCGTACCGCTACTTCGAGGCGCGTGGCGAGGTCAGGATCACTCGCGAGGGTGGCCAGGAACTGATCAACGAGCTGGCCGAGCGGTACCTGAACGGCCCGTACGAGGAGTACGCCCCGGACTCGGTGCGGGTGGTGTGCCGGCTCGCCCCGACCCACGTGGTCACCCAGCCGATGTAGCCCGCCCACCCGGCACCCCGGGCCCGCCCACCCGGTGCCCGCGGCGCGCTCACCGGCGCTCCGCCAGACGCGTGAACGCTACGGGGTTAAACGTTACCGAGCGGTTTGACCGCCATCGGTGGGGTAGGTCGCACCCCATGTCCGGCAAGCGTCGTCAGAGGCCAGCACACACCGACGACCTGGGTCCACCGGTCACACCGCTCGACCCGGAGCGGTTCGGCGCCCGGCCGATCCGGGTTCCCGAACCGCGCGAGGCCCACAAGCCGCGGTATCCGGAGTACCCCGCCGCAGAGGACGAGTGGGACCAGGCGCGCAAGGGACACCGTGCGCCGCCGGAACCCCCGCTGCGCACCCGGGAATCCGATGCGTCGACGCTGGCCCCGACCCTGCCGACCGACCCGGAGCGCGTGCGGCGGCCGCAGCCGATCCGGCCCTACCCGGGGCCGGTGCAGCGGGCGGCCCCGGGGTCGGTGATCCTGGACTGGGCCAGGACGACCGATGCCAAGAAGATCGGCATCATGTACCTGGTCGCGTCGTACCTCTTCTTCCTCGCCGCGGGCCTGATGTCGCTGGTCATGCGCGCCGAGTTGGCGCGGCCGGGACTGCAGTTCCTGTCGACCGAGCAGTACAACCAGCTCTTCACCATGCACGGCACGGTCATGCTGCTGCTGTTCGCGACCCCGGTCGCGTTCGGGTTCGCCAACTACATCGTGCCGTTGCAGATCGGCGCGCCCGACGTGGCGTTTCCACGCCTGAACAACCTCTCGCTCTGGCTGTTCGTGTTCGGCGGCCTCGTCGTGCTGGGCGGCTTCCTCACCCCTGACGGGGCGGCGGACTTCGGGTGGACCGCCTACGCCAACCTCAGCCACGCCGACAACACGCCGGGGGCCGGCGTGAACATGTGGATCATCGGCCTGGCCCTGTCCGGGGCGGGCACGATCATGGCAGCGGTCAACATGGTCACCACGATCGTCACCCTCAGGGCTCCCGGCATGACCATGTTCCGGATGCCGATCTTCACGTGGAACATCCTGGTCACCGCGATCATGGTGCTGTTCGCGTTCCCGGTGCTCACCGCGGCCCTGCTGGTCCTGCTCTCCGACCGCCAGTTCGGCTCGCACGTGTACGACCCGGGCTACAACGGCCCGATGCTCTGGCAGCACCTCTTCTGGTTCTTCGGCCACCCCGAGGTCTACATCGTGGCGCTGCCGTTCTTCGGCATCGTCACCGAGATCTTCCCCGTGTTCAGCCGCAAGCCGCTCTTCGGGTACAAGGGGATGGTCGCCGCCACGCTCGCCATCGCGGCCTACTCGATGACCGTGTGGGCGCACCACATGTTCGCCACCGGCCAGGTGCTCCTGCCGTTCTTCTCGTTCATGACCTTCCTGATCGCGGTGCCGACCGGCATCAAGTTCTTCAACTGGATCGGCACGATGTGGAAGGGGCAGCTCACCTTCGAGACGCCGATGCTGTGGTCGATCGGCTTCCTGGTGACGTTCCTGCTCGGCGGCCTGACCGGGGTGCTGCTCGGCTCGCCACCGATCGACTGGCACGTCACCGACACGTACTTCGTGGTGGCGCACTTCCACTACGTGCTGTTCGGCACGATCGTGTTCGCCGTCTACGCCGGGATCTACTTCTGGTTCCCCAAGATGACCGGACGGATGCTCGACGAGCGTCTGGGCAAGGTGCACTTCTGGTTGACGCTCATCGGCTTCCACGCCACGTTCCTGGTGATGCACTGGCTGGGCGCCCGTGGCATGCCCCGCCGGTACGCCGACTACCTCGCCACCGACGGCTTCACCACCTGGCACACCATCTCGACCATCGGGTCGTTCATCCTCGGCGCGTCGGTCCTGCCGTTCGTGTGGAACGTGTACAAGTCGTTCAAGTACGGGCGGATAGTCACCGTCGCCGACCCGTGGGGCTTCGGCAACTCACTGGAGTGGGCGACCACGTGCCCGCCGCCGCCCCACAACTTCGAGTACATCCCGCGGATCCGCTCCGAGCGGCCCGCCTTCGACCTGAAGTACGGCCAGCTCATCGCCGACTACGGCCGGGACATGCTGCAACGGGAGGCCCGGAGGCCCCAGGATATCCACCACGACGCGGGCTAACCGGCACGGACGGCGACCTTCGCCGGGGTGTCGGCCGGCGGGCAGTCACCGCTGCCCTCGACGTCGCAGTTGGGCCGCACGAAGTACACCATCGTGGCCAGCCAGCCGGCGGCCAGGATCATGCTGCCGAGGACGTCGGTCGGGTGGTGCATACCCCGGTACATCCGGGACGTGGCCACCCACAGCGGCATCAACACCGCGGCGGTCACCAGCAGCCACCGCCACCGGGCGCCGATCCGGGGCCAGAAGAGCACGGCGATGGCGGCGTACAGCAGGATCGTCGCCGCGACGTGGCCGGACGGGAAACTCGACGTCGGTAGCCGCCCGTCCAGGTGCGGCACGTCCGGCCGGGCCCGGCCGACGAACGCGGCCGCCGTCAGGAACAGACTCAGCTCGCCGAACATCGTCAACAACAGGAACACCACCGGCCGCCACTGCCGGATCCAGCCCAGCGCGACGGCGCCCGCGACCAGCCCGACGGCGAGGATCATGTGGGTGTTGCCGGCCTGGCTGCCCAGGTAGCTGAGGTGGTCGAGCGTCGGCGTGCGGTGGGCGGCCAACCAGTGCGGGACGGTGTGGTCACCGAGGACGTTGCCGTTGCCGTCGCGGTAACGCGCCAGCGGCCGCCCCATCGCGTACAGCACGCCGAAGACGAGGATCCAGGCGACGGCGCCGCCGGCGATCGCGAGCCGGGTGCGCACCACCTCGGCCTCCACCGCCGGGCCGGCCGGTTTCAGGTCGTCGGCGGCCTCCGGTTCCAGACCTTCGGCCAGGGGACGCGTCACCCGGCGGCCGGTCTGGCGCCGACGCAGCTCGAACGCGTACGTGGTGACGCCGAGCCAGGCGACGCCCAGGCACCACGCCCCGATCACGTCGGACAGGAAGTGCACGCCGAGGGCCAGCCGGGAGAAGCCGACCAGGGCCACCAGTACCGCGACGACACCGATGGCGATCATCCGACCCCGCCGCCGCCACGCCGGCGCGAAGACCAGCAGCAGCGCGCCGTACACGACGATCGACGCGAGAGCGTGGCCGCTGGGGAAGCTGTTGCCGCCACCGACGGCCACCGGATGCTCCACCACCGGCCGCAGCCGCCCGATCGCGTGCTTGAGCGCCGGGTCGAGGATGACCGCGCCGACCCCGCTGACCAGCAGGTAGACGGCGAGCCGGAACTGCCGGCGCACCGCCAGCAGGACGGTGGCGATGGCGACCAGCCATCCGAGGAACGCGTGGCTGCCCATCCGGGTGACGTACTCCAGCGCGACGACACCGGCCCGGTGCCCGGCGACGTCGGCGTTCAACGCGGCTGCCAGGCCCCGGTCCACCGACTCCAGCGGCACCCACCGGATGCGTACCAGCAGGACGAGCACGGCGAAGACGAACGCCGCGACGGCGACGGCGGCGACCCGGGTGAGGTCGGGGCCGAGGATCCGGCCGGTGCGCCGGACGGCGGGGGTCGGGTTGGCGGTCACCACATCCTCCAGGTGGGTACGGTCGCCCCCTGGTACCCCACACCCCCAGGTTTGAATCGACAGCGGTGAGGGGGATACCGGAGGCATGACTGTCGTGCACTCCGCCGAGCGCACCGCCCGCCGGGCCGCGCGGAGCAACGCGCTGGAGGCGCTGACCCGGATCGGGTTCATCGGGTACGGGCTGCTGCACCTGGCCGTCGGATGGATCGCCGTCCAGCTCGCCCTCGGCCGCCCGACGGGCGACGGCGACCAGGCCGGCGCCTTCCGGTACCTCGGTGACCAGCCGTTCGGGCGGTTCCTGCTGATGGTGACCGTGCTCGGGCTCGCCGCGATGGCCCTCTGGCAGCTGCTGCTGGCGTTCATCGGGCACCGCGAGGAGCGCGGCTTCTCCCGGACCGCGGAGCGGGTCGCCTCGGCGGCACGGACCGTCATCTACGCCGCGCTGGCCTGGACCGCGTACCGGGTCGTGGTCGGCACACCGACCTCCAACGCCGAGCAGACGCAGGCGGCCACCGCCGGCGTCATGTCGCACCCGGCGGGCCTGTGGCTGGTCGGGATCGCCGGGGTCGCCGTCGTCGCGACCGGCGTCGGCCTGGTCGTCTACGGCGCCCGCCGCTCGTTCGAGAAGCGGCTGATGATCTCCCGGATGAGCCGGCGGTCACGGGTCACCGCGGTACGGCTCGGCCAGCTCGGCTACATCACCAAGGGCGTCGCCTTCGGGATCGTGGGTGTCCTGCTCTTCCAGGCCGTGACCAGCCACAACCCCGCCAAGTCGCGCGGGCTGGACGCCGCGCTGCGGTTGCTGGTGGCCCAGCCGTACGGTCCCGCCCTGCTGTTCCTGATCGCCATCGGCTTCGGCTCGTTCGGGGTGTACTGCTTCTTCCAGTCCCGGTACCGGAGGGTCTGCCCGTGACAGGGTCATCGCCCGTGACAGGGTCATCGCCCGTGACAGGGCCGTCACCCGCACCGGGGTCGCCACCCGTACCGGCGGACACGGTCCGCACCGCCGCCCGGTCCGCCGTCGTGGTGAACCCGTCGAAGGTCACCGATCTCGACGGCCGCCGCCGCGACATCTGCGCGGCGCTCGCGCGGGCCGGCTGGCCGGAACCACTGTGGCTTCCGACCACCCCGGACGACCCGGGCTGCGGGCAGACCCGGCAGGCCATCGCGGACGGCGTGTCGGTCGTGTTCGCGTGCGGCGGCGACGGCACCGTGATGGCCTGCGCGACCGAACTGGCCGGCACCGACGTGGCCCTGGCCGTCCTGCCCTCGGGCACCGGCAACCTGCTCGCCGCCAACCTGGGCCTGTCGTCGGACGTGGCGCAGGGGGTCGCGGTGGCCACCAGCGGCCGGCGCCGCCGCATCGACGTCGGCGTGGTCGGCGACCGCTGCTTCACGGTCATGGCCGGGATGGGTTTCGACGCCGAGATGCTGGCGGCCACCCCGGAGCCCCTGAAGAAGCGGGTCGGTTGGCCGGCGTACGTGGTCGCCGCGCTGGGCCGGCTGCGAAGCCGGCCGATGCGGGTGCGCATCCAGCTCGACTCCCGCCCACCGATCCGCCGGCGGGCCCGTACCGTCCTGGTCGGCAACGTCGGCCGGCTCCAGGGCGGCATTCCGCTGCTGCCGGACGCCGAGCCCGACGACGGCTGTCTCGACGTGGCCGTCCTGACGCCGCACCACCTGCGCCACTGGCTCGCCCTGGCGTGGGGGGTGCTGCGGCGCCGGCGGGACGTCGCGCGGATGGAGACGTTCCGCGCCCGGCGCGTCGAGATCACCAGCGACCGGGAGCAGCCTCGTGAGCTCGACGGCGATGTCATCGAGCCGGACCGTACGCTCACCGTGGAGATCCGGCCCCGGGCGCTGTGTCTGTGCGTGCCCGCCGACCCTCCGGAGAGCGGACTGGGCTGACCGGACCCTGCCGATCCGCCGGTGGCGGCCGCCCGAGTCGAGGGTGACGGCCGGCCGGATCGGGGGTGGCGGCCGACCGCACCCCGAGGGTGACGGCCGATCGGCCACCTCGATCTTCGACACGAGCGGCGATGTGACAGGGTCAATCCCGGTGCGATGCGCCATAGTGCGTACAGACACCGCGGACCCACGGGTGCAAGCTGGTGACCATACTGTGCGGAGTCCACCGATCCGGGAGGTCGTGTGAGCGAGCGGAGCGAGCGAACCGCAAGGCTCAGTGAGGCTGAGCCTCACGACGCCGTCCGGTGTCGTACCGTCGAGGACGGAGAGGTGACGTCGTGAGCCTCGTCCTGCGCTACGGCGCCTGCAGCGACCGCGGTACCGTGCGGCCGGCCAACCAGGACTCCGCGTACGCGGGCCCGAAACTGACCGTCGTCGCCGACGGGATGGGCGGGATGGCGGCCGGCGACCTGGCCAGTCGGCTGACCATCGCGGCGATCGCCCCGTTGGACCGCATCGCGGTGGCCCGCGCCGTCGAGGACCCGGCGGACACCCTGGTCGAGAGCCTCCAGGCGGCGGCCGAGGATGCCAACCGGCGGATCCGTGACGAGGTCGCGGCCAACCCGGCGCTGGAGGGCATGGGCACCACCCTGACCGCCATCCTGCTGGCCGGGGGCAAGCTCAGCATGGTGCACGTCGGTGACTCCCGGGCGTACCGGCTGCGCGACGGCGAGCTGCAACAGGTCACCAAGGACGACACGTACGTGCAGATGCTGCTCGACGAGGGCGCGATCAGCGCCGAGGAGGCGGCCACGCACCCGCACCGGTCCGTGGTCACCCGGGCGTTGCAGGGCCGGCAGGTCGAGGCGCGGTACTCGGTGCGCCCCGCCGTGGCCGGCGACCGGTACCTGCTGTGCAGCGACGGGCTGACCGAGGCGGTCAACGCCGAGGCGATCGCGGCGGCCCTGGTGGGGTACCCGGATCCGCAGGCGTGCGCCAACCAGTTGGTGTCGCTGGCGCTGTACGAGGGCGCGACCGACAACGTCACCGTGGTCGTCGCCGACGTCGTCGAGGGCGAGCCCGGCGAGCAGTCGGGGTTCGTCCTGGGTGCCGCGGCGGAGCGCGAGCCGGTGATGGACGGCCCGGCCGGTCCCTGACCGTCGGGCGCGCCGGCCGCCCTTGATCGTCACAACTTGTCGGAAGTCGTGGTCTCACGCCCTGCCGGAGACAACGGTTTCCCGGAAACTGTGACGATCAAGCAGGGCGGTCAGGGCGCAGGGCGGCGAGCAGCGGGATGGCGGCGATCTTCTCGCCGGTCAGCTCCGACCAGCGGATCCCGCCCTCGGGCCGGGGTCCTCGCGACCCCCTACAGTCGATCACCCGCTCGGGTGTCACGACCAGATCCACGGGTACGTCGTGGGCCGTCGTCGGGATCGCTCCGGCCGGCCGTACCTGGAGTTCGTGGACCGTGGTCACGACCAGCGTCCGCGGGCCGATCAGCCCGGCCGCCGCGGCGAGGGCGTACTCCAGGTCGGCGAAGCCGCCACCCTTGCCCAGCCGCGCCCCGTCCTCGCCGACGGCCACGCACCCGGTGACGACCAGGTCGACCGGGGACAGGTCGGCCACCGCCACCCGCCGCGCCGACCGGGTCGCGCCGCTGATCGAGGCCGCCCTGCGCGGCGGGTCGGCGAGGTGGTCCGGGTCGAGCAGGAAGAACGGGTCGGGCTCGGCCAGGCGCGGTACGGCCATGTAGACGGTCTTGCCGTCCTCGAGCGCCCGCTGGCGTACCGGAAGCTGCGCCGAGTCCGGGTTGGCCTTGAGTGTCCCGGCGGCCCGCCACTCCGGCCTGGCCCGCAGCAGCTCGGCGGCGGCCTCGGCGCCCACGAAGTTGGAGATGCGGCCGGCCGCGCCGGGGAACCGGGCGACCCGCGCGGCGGTCAGCGCCGCCCACACCTCTTCGCGCAGGCCGGCCTTGGCGGCGAGCAGGTCCGCGTCGCCGCCGGCGTCGTGGTCGTGGCGAGGGGCACGTCGGGGCATGCGGCGTACCCTACCGGCGCCCACGACCGGCGAAGCCCGTCCCGGGGGTGAGACCGACCCTCTATCAGAAACGGGGGCATTGCGACAGGTAGGGTGGTCGCAGGTGTGCCGGGAAGTCTGGTCGGCGGTTCGTGGACCGACCCATGCCGAGGAGAGCCCGAATGCCGGACACCGGATCCAGCACCCGCACACCGGACACCGGCCGCGGCCCGTTCCGCCTATTCGCCCGCGGTTCGTGGCCGGAGGCGAGCCGCATCGCCGAGATCCTCCGCGAGGAGACCATCGGCGGGCTGCTCCTGCTGGTCGCCACGGCGTGCGCACTGATCTGGGCGAACTCGCCCTGGTCGGGCTCGTACCACGCGCTGCGGGACATCCGGGTCGGCCCGCACGCGCTGCACCTGGACCTGACACTGACCAGCTGGGCCGCCGACGGGCTGCTCGCGGTCTTCTTCTTCATCGCGGGGCTGGAGCTCAAGCGCGAGTTCGTCGCAGGTGACCTGCGGGATCCCCGGCGGGCCGCGGTCCCGGTCATGGCCGCCGTCGGCGGGGTGATCCTGCCGGCCGTCCTGTTCACCCTGATCGCGCGGGATGGCGGGGCCGGCGCGCTGCGCGGCTGGGCGGTCCCCACCGCGACCGACATCGCGTTCGCCCTGGCCGTCCTCGCCGTCATCGGCACCCACCTACCGTCGGCGTTGCGGACCTTCCTGCTCACCCTGGCCGTGGTCGACGATCTCATCGCCATCCTGATCATCGCGGTCTTCTACACCACGCACCTGGCAGTCGTACCGCTGCTGCTGGCGGTCGTGCCGATCGGGCTGTTCGCGCTGCTGGTACAGCGGCGGGTCCGGTCGGCGTGGCTGCTGCTGCCACTGGCCGTGCTGGCGTGGGGGCTGGTGCACGCCTCCGGCATCCACGCCACCGTCGCCGGGGTGGTGCTGGGCTTCACCGTCCCGGTGATCCGCAGCGAGGCGGCGGGCGGCCCGGACGCCGGCCCCGGACTCGCGGAGCACTTCGAGCACCGGTGGCGGCCGCTGTCGTCCGGGGTGGCCGTCCCGGTGTTCGCGTTCCTGTCCGCCGGGGTCACGATCGGCGGGCTGTCCGGGTTCGTCCGCGCCTTCCACGACCCGGTGGCGCTGGGCGCCTTCACCGGCCTGGTGGTCGGCAAGGCGGTCGGGGTCCTCTCGGCCACGTTTGGAGTCGCCCGGTTCACCCGGGCCCGCCTCGACACCGATCTGGCCTGGGTGGACGTGTTCGGCCTGTCGGTCCTGGCCGGCATCGGGTTCACCGTCTCGCTGCTCATCGACGAGCTCGCGTACGGCACCGACAGCGTCCGTGCCGACCACGTCAAGGTCGCCGTCCTCACCGGCTCGGTCACCGCCGCCCTGCTGGCCACGGTGGTGCTCCGGCTGCGCAACCGGACCTACCGCCGGCTGGCCGAGGCCGAGAGCGCCGACCACGACCACGACGGTGTCCCGGACGTGTACAAAAATCAGGTCCGCCATCTCCCTGATCATGGGAAGGACGAGTGATCGCGAGCTAGCGTCGATGCGTGACAGAAACGGCTGTGCCCACCCCACCGTCCGACCTGCCGCGCACGCTCGGCGAGTTGCGCGCGAGCGGCCACCGGTACCGCAGCGTCAAGCAGGAGCTGCGGGACAACCTGATCGCCCGGCTGCGCGACGGCGCGCCGAGATTTCCCGGCGTCGTCGGGTACTCCGACACCGTGCTACCGGAGCTGGAGCGCGCCCTGCTCGCCGGCCACGACTTCGTCCTGCTCGGTGAGCGCGGACAGGGCAAGACCCGCGTGATGCGCTCACTGGTCACCCTGCTCGACGAGTGGACCCCGGTGATCGCCGGCTCGGAGCTCAACGAGCACCCGTTCCATCCGATCACCCCGGCGTCGATCCGGCAGGCCGCCGAGGCCGGTGACGAGCTACCGGTCGGATGGCTGCACCGGTCCATGCGGTACGGCGAGAAGCTCGCCACGCCGGACACCAGCGTCGGCGACCTGATCGGCGACGTCGACCCGATCCGGGTGGCCCAGGGCCGTACCCTCGGCGACCCGGAGACAATCCACTTCGGCCTCGTACCGCGCACCAACCGGGGCATCTTCGCCGTCAACGAGCTGCCCGACCTCGCCGAGCGCATCCAGGTGTCGCTGCTCAACGTGCTGGAGGAGCGCGACGTCCAGATCCGCGGGTACCAGCTGCGCCTGCCGCTGGACCTGCTGCTGGTCGCCAGCGCAAACCCGGAGGACTACACCAACCGCGGCCGGATCATCACCCCGCTCAAGGACCGGTTCGGCGCCGAGATCCGCACCCACTACCCGCTCGACCTCGACC
Organism: Planosporangium spinosum; assembly: GCF_049999945.1. NCBI lineage: Bacteria > Bacillati > Actinomycetota > Actinomycetes > Micromonosporales > Micromonosporaceae > Planosporangium > Planosporangium spinosum. The sequence goes on from NZ_JBLYUB010000018.1 coordinate 116,334, forward strand.
TGGAGCTGGACCTGATCCGCCAGGAGGCCCAACTCGTCGCGGCGCTGCCCGACCACGTCCTGGAGATCCTGGCCCGGTTCACCCGCTCGGTCCGTGAGTCGCCGTCGGTCGACGCCCGCTCCGGCGTGTCGGCCCGGTTCGCGATCGCCGCCGCCGAGACCGTCGCCGCCTCCGCGCTGCGCCGGTCCGGGCTGCGCGGGGAGAGCGAACCCGTCGCCCGGGTCTGCGACACCGTGTCGGTGACCAGCACCCTGCGCGGCAAGGTCGAGTTCGAAAGCGGCGAGGAGGGCCGGGAGGTCGAGATCCTCGCCCACCTGCTGCGTACCGCGACCGCCGAGACGTTCCACGCCCGGCTGGCCGGGCTGGACCTGTCCGGCTTCACCACCCTGGTCGCCGACGGCGACGTCGTCGAAACCGGGGAGCTGGTCAGCGCCGACGAACTGCTGCGCCAGGTCGGCACCGTACCGGGACTGGCGAAGGTCCTGGAGCGGCTCGGCCTCGGCGACGCGCCGACCCGCGGTGAGGCGGCGGCCGGCGTCGAGTTCGTCCTGGAGGGCCTGCACCTGACCCGCCGGCTGTCGAAGGACCTCACCGACGACGGCCGGACCGTGTACGGAGTCTGAGGATGGCATCCAACCGGTACCGGTACGGAGCCTGGCGCGGCGGGCCCGACCCGCTCGCGCCGCCCTACGACGTGCGGGCCGCCGTCGACGAGGTCGGCAACGAGGTCCTCGCCGGCGGCAGCCTGCGGGAGGCGCTGCGCAACCTGCTGCGCCGCGGCCCGCAGGGTGGCCGTGGCCTGGACGACCTGGCCGCCCGGGCACGCCGGCTGCGGCGGGAGGCGATGCGGCGCGGCAACCTGGACGGCGCGGTCACCCGGGCGCGGGCGCTGCTCGACCAGGCGCTCGCGGCCGAGCGGGAGGAGCTGGGCCGCCGCGACGACGACGAGGCCCGGTTCGCCGAGGCGATGCTCGACAACCTGCCCCGCTCCACCGCCCGCGCGGTGGAGGAGCTGTCGGAGTACGACTGGGCCAGTGCCGAAGCCCGGCAGGCGTACCAGCAGATCCTGGAGGGTCTGCGCCGGGACGTCCTGGAGCAGCGGTTCGCCGGGATGCGCGAGGCGCTGCGCGGGATGTCCGACCCGCAGGCCAACCAGCGGCTCAAGGACATGATGGGTGACCTCAACGACCTGCTGGCCCGGCACGCCCGCGGCGAGGACACCGACGACGCGTTCCGCGAGTTCATGAACCGGCACGGCGAGTTCTTCCCGGAGAACCCGGAGAACGTCGACGAACTGGTCGACGCGCTGGCCCGGCGCGCCGCGGCCGGCGAGCGGCTGATGCGGTCGTTGTCGGCGCAGCAGCGCGAGGAGCTGGGGCAGCTCATGGCCCAGGCGCTCGGGGACGCCGACCTGGCCGCCGAGATGGCGGCGCTGACGGGTAACCTGCGCGCGCTGCGCCCCGACCTGCCGTGGGCGCGCCGCGAGCAGGTCCGCGGCGCGGACGACCTCGGGTACGGGGAGGCGACCGGGGCGTTGGAGGAGATCGCCGACCTCGACGACCTGCTCGACCAGCTCGGCCAGGAGCACCCCGGTGCGACCCTCGACGACGTGGACGTCGAGGCCGTGGAGCGGGCCCTGGGCCGGGGCTCGGGCGACGACGTACGCCGGTTGCAGGAGCTGGAACGCGAACTGCGCCGGCAGGGCTGGGTCAACCGGGGCGCCGACGGGCTCACGCTCAGCCCGAAGGCACTGCGCCGGCTCGGCGGCACCGCCCTGCGTACCGTCTTCTCCCAGCTCGACAGCGGCCGGCGCGGGCAGCACGACCTGCGCTCGGCCGGCGCCGCCGGGGAGATCACCGGCGCGTCGCGGCGCTGGGAGTACGGCGACGAGCAGCCGCTCGACGTGGTCCGCACGGTCGCCAACGCGGTCCGCCGCGCCGGGCCGGCGACCCCGGTGGCCCTCGCGGTGGAGGACTTCGAGGTCGTCGAGACCGAGCGGCGGGCGTCGGCGGCGGTCGCGCTCTGCGTCGACCTGTCGTTCTCGATGATCTCCGAAGGGCGGTGGGGGCCGATGAAGCAGACCGCGCTCGCGCTGTCGCACCTGGTCGCCACCCGGTTCCCGCAGGACGCGCTGCAGATCGTCGGCTTCGGCCGGTACGCGATGCGGTTGTCTCAGGAGGAACTGGCCGCCATCGAGCCGGACATGGTGCAGGGCACCAACCTCCAGCACGCGCTGAAGCTCGCCGGCCGGCACCTGCGCCGCCACCCCGGGTCCGAGCCGGTCGTCCTCGTCGTCACCGACGGCGAGCCGACCGCGCACCTGCTCGACGACGGAGAGGCGGTGTTCTCCTGGCCGCCGTTGCGCGAGACCGTGTACGCGACGGTGTCGGAAGTGGACGAGCTGACCCGGTACGGCGCGACGCTCAACCTGTTCATGCTGGGCGAGGACCCCGGCCTGCGCCGGTTCGTCGACGCGGTCGCCCGCCGCAGCGGTGGCCGGGTGTTCACGCCTGACGCGCAGGACCTGGGCCGGTACGTCGTGAACGACTACATCCGGGCCCGGCGAGGCCGCCGGGGCAGATGACCCTGGCCGTCCCGCTTAGGACTCCAGCCAGCGGCGCACCTTCGGCCGGCGGGCCCGCGCCCGGGCGTCGCCGAGACGCTCCAGGCGGCGCTCGCCGACCGCCTGCTCACGGGCGTAGAGCAGCCCGTACGTGAAGGCGTTCTCGCCGTCGAGGTGTGCGCGCATCCCGTACTCGCGCAGCAGCTCCATGCTGGCGACGGTGTCGCGGTATCCGCCGAGCAGGTCCTGGAGGACGGTCAGCCGGTCGGCCAGGCGACGCGCCGGCCTACCCGACAGCGGGGCGAGCACCTCCACGGCGTAACGGGCCCGCTTGTACGCCCTGCGGGCGTCGTGCAGGCGGGTCTCCCGGTCACCGCCGGTGGCCGTGTCCGCTGCCGCGGTGGCGTCGGCGGTGACCGGCGTGCCGGTGGCAGCGGTGTCCGGCGTGCCGGTGGCAGCGGTGTCCGCGGCTGCCAGGGCGGTGTCCAGGTAGCGGTCGGCGCGGCGGACCGCCTTGCGGGCCCGGCGCCGCAGCCGCTTCCGGGGCACCCGCCCCGGTGGGGCGGTCTCCGCGAGGCCGTTCAGGGTGTCCAGCAGCGCCGCGTACCGGGGACCGCCGAGCGCGTCGGCCAGCCGGGTACGGGCGTCGGCGGTACGCGCGGCCAGCCGCCCGTGGATCCGGGCGGCCACCGGGCCGGCGACCAGCTCGGGCGGCTCCGCGGCGACCGCGACGGCCAGCCGCCCGTCCACCACGTCACCGTCGCGGACATCCCCGAGAAGCCCGCCCAGCCACCGGAGTTCGTCGCGCAGCCGCCCGGCATGCACAGGGTCGAACAGCGGGCGGAAGGTCCGCAGGGTACTGCGCAGTCGCCGGATGGCCACCCGCATGTCGTGTACGGCTTCGGGGTCGCCCCGACGCACGGCTTCGTCGGTGTCCAGGATCGCGTCGTACTGCCGGCGAAGGTACGCGTTGAGCGCCCGAGCGCCGGAACCGACCGGTCCGGACGGCTCGGCTGTCCCGGATGCCTCGGGCCGGTCGAGCACCTCGGGCCGGTCGGGTGTCTCGGACGGCGCACCCGTCGGCCCGGACAGTGCGCGGGCGAGTTTGGACGGTGACCTGGCCGGTAGGGCGCCGGCCGACCGCAGTACCTCGTCGACGGCGTCCAGCACGTCCCGCCCACCGTCGGCCAGTTCGACCTCCACCTCGCGCCAACGCTGCGCCGGCGCTGTCCGCCCGACCGGCTCGCTGGTGACCAGGTCGTCGGCGATCAGCGCGAGGACGGTCCCGTCGGCGGCGCGGAGCGGGCGCTCACGGCGTCGGGTACGGATCCGGGCGACCGGCACGAGCGGCTCACCGCGGCTGAGCGCCCGCACCTCGTCCTGTACGGCGGGCGGCACCTCACGACCATGGCCGTCGAGTGGAAGGTGGAGCTCTGTCCGGTCGCCACCCGTGGCGGGCCGCTTGAGGTGCCAGCCGGCGTCGTGACCACCGGTACGCCGGCGCAGCGTCACCCGCTCCGCGGCGAGCAGCAGCCCCGGCGTGTCGTAGTAGACGGCGTCCAACCGGTGCTCGGCCGGTTCGTCCACGACGATGACGCCGGGTATCCCGGTGAGGTCGGGTACGGCAAAATCGGCAGGCACCTCATATTTGCGCTCGATCTCCGTTTTCCTCGCCATTCCACCGGCGTACCCGCCGGACGACCGGGCCTAACGAGGCCGCTCCGGGTATCCGCGGAACCCGGCCGCCGACCTCCGACCCCGGCCGCTCACCGGTTTCTCCATAGCGACCGGTCAGTGGTTTCCGGGACCGGACGGTCACCGATTTTCACGGTGACCGGCCAGTGGTTGCCGAGGTGACCGGCCAGTGGTTGCCGGAGTCGGACGCCGCCACGACGCCGGCGACCCGGTCAGGTGCCATGTTCGCCAGAATCTCCGCAACCCGACTTTCCGGAATCTGGCCCAGCAGGGCCGCCGCCTGCGTGTCCGGCATGATGGTCAGCGCCCGTGCGGCCCAATCGACCGAAACCAGTGCCAATACCCGCGCGGTAGCCGTACCGGCGCCCATTCCGGCAATGATCCGCGCGGCCCGGTGGGCCGGCATGCCGGCCAACAACATGGCCGTGCGTTCTGCCGGCACACCGGCCAGAATCTTCGCCGCCCGATGGTCGGCCGGCATGACCGCCAATACCCCGGCCGCCCATTCGTCGGGCATTCCGGCGAGAACCGCGGCGGCTCCCGGCGGCGGCATCATGGCGAGCAACGTCGCGGCTGCCCGGTTCGCCGGCATTCCCGCCAGGATCGCCGCCATCCGGTCCGTCGGCAGCACCGCCATCAATGCGACGACACGTTCGGCCGGTAACGCGGCGAGCACCGCGGTGACCCGGTCATCGGGAAGTTCACCGAGAGCCGCGATGGCGGCTTCGTCGGACAGGGTGGCCAGCAGAGCCACCAGTTCCATGTTGCCCATTCCCGCCAGTACCGCCACCCCTGGCACGGCCGGCGATTCGGCCGCGGGTGATTCGATCAGGGGTGATCCGGCCTCGCGTGGTCCGGTCACCAGCGACTCAGTGACCAGCGGTTCGGACGCCGGCGCGGAGGACCGCCCGGTCAATTGTTCGGAAATATCAGCCGGCCACGAATCGGACTCCGGAGGCGGTGCCTGCCGTTCGCGGTACTCGTGATTCGCGGCAGCCCGCCGCCAGGCCATCCGCCAAAGCTCGACGTCTTCTTCCCGGTGCACGCCACAGGCCCGGACGAACGCCACGACAATTTCCATCCGGGGAAGATGGCGACCGCGTTCGGCATCGGACGCCGTCGCTCTCGGCAGGCGGACAGAATCGTTTTCACAGCGCGCTTCCATCACCCGGAACGATGGCCGACCCATCCAGCGACGTAACTTGCCCAGCTCTCGACCAAGCTCGGCGACGCTGGTCACGGCGTCCGGGCGGGGCTCGAGGTCTGACAGGTCGGGTGTGGTCACAGTGGCCCTTCCCGGACGTCCGAAGGCGTCCGACACTGTCCGAGGATGATCGAGTCCGGCCGACCGTAGCCGATCATTCCCGGCCGGAGCGCCCCGACGCGCCCGCCCACCCCGCTCCGGTCGCCCACAATCACCCGCTCGCGGTACCGGGCACACCGGAGGCGGTAGGGGCCGCGCCGGAGGCGACTCCGGGCGCGCCGGGCGCCGCTGGTCCGACGCCCTCGCCCGGCCGGACGCGCCGAGTGGAGGCGACCGGCCGGTCCGAATCATGCAACCACGAACCGCATGTTCAACTGATCTCTAGCGCTACAGTCCCGGGGCGCAAGCGTGGTGCCGGAGCACTTACCGGCTCCGGCGATATTGCGGCATTTGCCGGAAAATACCGGGCAGGACTGTGTCCGGCTCCGGTCGGCGGGACTCCGCAGGTCACGATGAACATCTGGTCGAATCCACCCGCGCGGCGTCGCTGGACGATCATCTTTTCCCGTGCGAGCGGGTCGCCATTCACCTGCCGGCGCCAACCGACCTGCTACATGGGTCGGAACAGGTAGATGAACGGATTACCCTCGTCCGGTATCGCCTGGAGCTCGAACTTCTGCGTCTTCTTCCTGGTGTCACACCGCCGCCGCACGACGGCCGCGCCATCGGTGTGGCCCCGTTTGGCGCTGGCCACGGAAGGCACCTGCCGGAATGAGCGGCCGGATCCGGTGCGGGCCGGTCTTGTCCGATTCGGCGGCGCGCGCAGCGGTGTCATGCTGAACGAAGGCCACCATGGTGAATCCGGCGCCGACGATGAGCACCAGGCCGAACAGTTGGAACAACCTGCTTACCATCACACCGACCCTCTCGTGTCACAGAACCGGAACGTGTCATTGCCTCATTTCAGGCAGAGCAGGACGCGCAAATCACGGACGTGCCGGGTGGGTAACATGGTCAGCACCGCGGAAGGCGTACGGTCCATCACGGCGAGACCGCGCCGCTTCGCCTTTTTGTCGCACCGTCGGGTTTCCAGGAGATTCTTCCGACTGCCCACCCGGATGCCCATTCGTGGTCTCGAAGCGGAAATTCCAGTGCTTCCACCGGGGCGCGGCGGCGCTGGCGGCGACGGCATTGCCGGCCACTATCGCGAGTACCAGCGTTACTGCGCCGGTGTGCTTAAGTAACTGTCCTGCGAACAGGCGTGAGTTTCTCAGCCGACAATGAACCGGGAGAGAGCACCTGCCCACAACGGCGGCAGGCGTACGGAACAATTCCATACCGTCCGACTCCGATGAACACGAAGGACGCCGGCGGACGTACGACAACAGTGGCGAGGTATCCCGCTGATCACCACCGCTGTTTCCAGGGCCGGACCCGCAGGGTGCGGTTCCATACGCCCCGATATCTCGCCGGACCGCAGGTCGTACAGGTGGCCTGGGTTCACCCGCCGCCGACCGATCCGGCGGCGCACTGACCCGCAACCCGTATCGAGGAGTCGGACGTGGCCATGACAATCGCCAAGACGTTCGGACCGCTGCTATTAGCCGCCGCCGTCATCGGCGGAGGTGTCCGCCGAGACCGTCCCGGTTCACCGCGACGCGCCCTCACCGTCCCGCGGGAACCTCGCGGTTGTCGTACCGACGACGACCGACGACGACCGACGACGACCGGCAAGCCGGACAAGCCCACCCGCATCGACCCGGTACGAGCCGGTGGGCCCGTACCGGGTCGACGGTGCCCAGCCGATCGCGGACCCCTACCCTCCGGTCGTCACGCTCGGCCGAGCACCGGTCGTACCGGCACGGGGATGCTCCTCAGCCGCAGTGCGTCCCACTGGGTGACTGCCAGCGACCTTCCTGGCTGCTGCTGGCGTACGTGCCGCCGCCCCACCGGATGCAGTAGCCGCGGGCGTACCCCTTGGCGACGGCGTAGTACTTGTAGTCGTCCTGATCCTGGTAGGTGGTGAACGGCGACTCGGACAGGTCGAACGAAGCCCAGGTGAACGTCGGCGTGCCCACGTACGCGCTCTTGATCGTGGCCACGCAGTTGTACCCGTTACCCGAGTTGTAGAGCAGGTACACGGTCCCGCCCCAGGACAGGACGTGGTGGTCGATGATCGAGTACCCGGAGCCGCAGACCCCCTGCGGGGTGTACGGGTTGGTCGCCGCTGCGGCTGGCACGGCGGTGCCCGCCAGCACGGCGGTAACCGCGGCCCCCGTTGCCGCCAGCCCGGCAAGCTTGTTCATCGGTACTCCTCTCGCTGCTCAGCAGCGGATGTCGGTACGCGCCGAGGCGCCGTCCGGGATCCAGCCGATCGCCTGGGTGCAATTGGAGAGGGTGTTCGTGCCGCTCGACCAGACCTCCACCGGGTTGCTGTAGTTGCACTTCGTGCCCTCGAGCGCGCTGTTGTCGACGTTGCCGACCGCCGCGCACGCCTCCCAGTGGCTGTGCGACGACCGGTAGCTCGACCAGACATACACGTACGCCCAGTTCTTGTTGCAGCCCTTGAACTGCTTGACCGAGGCGAAGGTGCTGCCGCCGACGGTGATGTAGGACGTACTTCCGATCTGGACGGTGCTCGAACAGCCGGGCGCCGACTCCGCGTATGCCGGGGCCGTCACGGCGGCCAGCGACGCCGCCGTGCCGAGGGTGGCCAGGGCGCCGATCCTGACGAGTCGTTGCGCGGTACGGCCGAGCTTCATCTGGTCTCCTTCAGGGGTCGAACAGCCGCGCGTCGAGGGACGCACGGCCGGTACGCGGTGTTGCCGGTTGCCACCGCTCCGGCCACCGCCGGGGCGTGGTCCCCTGAATGTCTAGTCACCGTGGGCGTTGTCCGACAGGCGTACGGCGACCGGTCAATCAACTCCGTACAACCCGTACGCCCAGGTCGGGTCGTGCGGGACTGCCCGGTACGACCCGAGGCGTTGTCGTCGCCCCGCCATGCCCGTTCAGCTGGAGCCACCGAGCCGCAGCGCGTTCGGCGAACGTTCGGGTCCGATAGACGAGGCGTGCCTCATGACATCCACCTGGAGATCCCGGGTCCTCCTGCTCGCCGCGGCAGCGACCGTCATCGGCCGCTACAGAGGTGGTTCAGCAGGGCACGCCGAGGGGCAACCGGACAGTCGCGTCCTGACGACCGTCCGCGTGGACGGTCAGGACAACGCATGCCGGTTCGCGCGTCGTCACGCCGCCGGTGTAGCCGAGCGGCTGCTGAGGGCACGATTCGAAGGTGATCGCCCGCCGCCCGGACGCCGGGTCCTCGGTGCCGAGGGTGGTGTCGGTGGAGGCGGAACTCCAGTACGGGAACGGTACGTAGTACAGGCTTGCGGTGGTGGGCTGGGCAACCGTGACCGTGGTCCATCGCGCCGCGTCCGCGGTGACATACAGGAATGCCTTCCAGAACGTCGCCCGGTCGCCGTCGGCGTTCGCGGTCGGTTGTCGGACCGATTCCGGCCAGCCGTCCGATGCCAACCCGTTGAACCGACGCAGGTTGGCCGAGGGGGTCGTGACTCCGGTAGCCGCATCCTCACAGGACAGTCGGGGCGGAGCGACGAGGTAGCGGCCGGACGGGGACGGGCCGGCCACGGGCGACGAGCTGGAAACGGCCGGGGGCCGTGTCCGCTGGTCCGAACGGTCGGCCGGGGTGCACCCGGACGCCACCGTGACGAGGAGCATCACCACTGCCCTCGCGCCCGGTTGGGACAGCCCGGGGCAGTGGCCCCGCAGGGTACTCATGACAACGGCCTCCTCCAGACGTGCCACCGGGCCAGGGACAGTGCGTCGAGGTGGTCGATCTCGGCAACAGGGTGGCCGTGCGTGACAGCAAGAACCCGACCGGCCCGGCGCTGATCTTCTCCGCAGGCGAATGGTCCGCGTTCCTAGCCGGCGGCTCCGGAATTACCAGGATCTACGAAGGACCGCCGGCGGCAGAGTGCGGAGGGTCCCGCTGTTCGATCGGGGAGCCGAGGTAGACCTGCAGGATTTCCGGGCGCTCGGCGGGCCGGGTGTCCCGGAGGACGCGGTACAACCCGGCGAGCCAGACGGCGCGCCAGACCAGGCCTGGGATGACGGTCACGACGGCGGTGACGAGGCTGCCGATGAGCCAGGCGTTCATGGATCCCCCTCACGAGCTGGATGAACCCAGGAAACCGGGCAGCAGTGGTGTCCGGCGATCTACGTGGACGAATTCCGTACACCTAAGTTGTGGCGGTCCGAAAGCTACATTTGCAGAGTGTCCGATGTGGGAGTTGGCGACCCGACCGGGGACGACCCGGTGGCGGTTTTCGCCGCGCGGCTACGACAACTCCGGGTGGATTCCGGTGGACCCTCGGTGCGGACACTCGCGACGCTCACCCGCAAAGTTGGCCTTCCTTGCTCGCACAGCACGATCCAGGACAAGCTGAGCGGTAAAACCACACCGGAGTGGGATCACGTCGAGGCGATCGTCCGGGCCTGCCACCGGTACACCGGTGGTGACGGCGAGCCGGATCTCAAGCCGTGGCGGACCTGGCATCGGCAGATGGGAACGGACCTCGCGATGCTGCGGCAGGATCAGCGCCGTTACCGGGACCCAGCGTTCAGACTGGCCGCCGATCCCGGCCAGCGATATCGGCTTGCACCGTTTCGCAGGAAGCCGGCGCCCGTGCGGCTGCATCGGGTGCGCCAGCAACCGAGCTGGCTGCTGGCCGCCCACCACCAGGTGGTGCCGTTCGTCGGCCGCGAATCAGAGCTCGCCGAGCTGACACAGTGGCGCGACGACCGGGATCCAGCCCCGTCGGTAATGCTGATCCATGGTCAGGGCGGCCAGGGCAAGACCCGACTGGCGGTCCGGTTCGCGGAGCTGGCCGTGAAGGCGGACTGGACGGTGCGCGTCGCCTCCCGCCACGACGCGCCCTCGCACGCCGGGACCGCCGGAGGGCACGGCGACGCGCGACCGTCGACAGCCCCTGCCAAGAGCGGAACGCTGATCCTGGTCGACTACGCCGAGCGGTGGACCACCGCCGGCCTGTTGACCCTCGTCCGTCACCAGGCGTCCGCCCGGCGCGCCCGGATCCTGCTGCTGTCCCGGTCTACCGGTAGCTGGTGGGACTCCCTGTCGTACCACCTCGGAGACGAACTGGACGTCGGCATCGCGTCGATGCGGCTGGAACCGCTCGCTCCGGACGTCGACGAGCGCGCCAGGATGTTCGCCACGGCCCGCGACAGCTTCGCCGAGATCTTCGACATCGATGAGGCTGACACCATCGACCCGCCGACCAACCTCACCGACGAGGCGTTCGGACTGACGCTGACGATCCACATGGCCGCGCTGGCAGCCGTGGACGCCCGCCACCGCGGCGCCACGCCACCCGAGGACGGGACAGGGCTGGCGACCTACCTGCTCGGCCGGGAACGCGAGTACTGGCGGAGACTGCATGCGCTGCCCGCCGACGACCCGGCTCATGTGGGCACCACGCCGGAGGTACTGGCCCGCGCGGTGTACCTGGGCACCCTGACCAGACCGGTCACGTACGACACCGGCCGCGCGGTGCTGGCCCGCACCCGGCCCCACCCCGACGAGACCGCCGTCGACCGCATCCTGGACGATCACCTCCGCTGCTACCCGCCGAACGATCGGGCCAACGTCCTGGTACCCCTCTACCCCGACCGGCTCGGCGAGGACTTCATCGCCCTCACCATGCCCGGTCACCCGTACGCCCAGCCGACCGACCCGTGGACCGCCACCGCCCTGAACCGGCTCCTCGTCAGCGACACCGGTGACGTCCTACCGTGGGCCGGCTCGGCCGTGACGGTCCTGGTCGAAGCCGCCCGACGCTGGCCGCATCTACGCGGCGGCCATTTGTACCCGCTGCTGGTCTCGCATCCGCACCTGGCCGTGGCCGCCGGCGCCGCGGCGTTGACCCGCCTGGCCGAGCTGCCCGACATCCCCATGGCCGTGCTCGAGGCCGTCGAAACGGCCCTGCCCGAGAATCGTCACATCAACCTCGACACCGCCGCCGCCGCAATTTCCATTCGTCTCACCGAAGCCCGAGTGGCGCAGACGACGGACCGGGCAGAACGCGCGTATCTGTACGAGAACCTCGACTTCCGTCTGTCCAATGCGGGCTTCTATCCGCAGGCCCTCGCGGCAGGCGAACAGGCCGTTGCCCTTTACCGCAAACTGATGGACGCCGACCCTGTCAGGTTCACGGACAGGTTCGCGGCGGCCCTCGGCAGCTACGGCGTCAGCCTGATGCAGGTGGGCCGGCAGGCAGACGCGTTGGCTGCCGGCAAGGTGGTCGTCCAGTTGTATCGGCGGCTGGCCAGGGAGAACCCGGCCAGGTTTGCTCCCGACCTCGCCAGAGAACTGGCAAACATCAGCATCAGATTTGATGACACCCACCTTGACCGGGCACATGACGCCGCCGTGGAAGCCGTCCAGATCCGCCGCCGCATCGCGACCACGTATCCCGACGCCAACCTCGCGCGATACCTGCACAACCTCGGGGAGGTGCTGTGGCGACTCGGGCGACGCAGGGAGGCGCTGCACGCCGCGATCGAAGCGGTTACGACCATGCACCGGTCGGCGGTAGCCGACCCGCAGACCTGGTTGCCCGACCTGGCCGCGCTGATGCACAGCCTCAGCGTGGCCCTTCGCGCGAACCGCCGGACCGAGACCGCCCTGGCGGTCACCGACCTGACGGTCCGGATCTACCGGCGGCTCGCCGTAGCCAACCCCGTCGCCTTCGAACCCGGCGTGGCCATGGCCTTGGCCCATCGCGCCCTGTGCCTGAGCGAACTCGGCCGCCAGTCGGACGCACACGCCGCTATCCAGGAAAGCCTGGAGCGGTACACGGCACTGACCGGTGGCCTGCCGTGGATGATCCATCAGCCACTGCGGTGGTCCCTGACGATGTACGCCAACAATCTTGACGAGCTCGGCCGGGCCCCGGAGGCGGCTGAGATACGTCGGGTCCTGAGAGATTCGTCCGCCCGGCAGACCCGGCCCGCGTCGGCGTAGCCGTCGTACCGCGCGATTCCAGCGTCACGACAGCGGGCATGTGCATGCCGACGACCTCTGCGCTCATACGTCGGGTCCTAAACGAAACGCCTCCGGCACCGACCCCATCGCCGATAACCGCATCCGGAAGGCCACTCGCCGTGCTGTCGTCGATGGGTGGACACCTGCCCGGTTCCCACAATGCTCGATCGATCTTGGAAGAGTCGCAGGTCAAGATGCTGGTGGGCCGCCAGGGACTCGAACCCTGAACCTACGGATTAAAAGTCCGCAGCTCTGCCATTGAGCTAGCGGCCCGACGGGTGCCAGGTTACCGCCCGGAGCGCCACAGCGGATACCGGGTAGCGCAGCGCGGCCGCCCAGCCCCGCTCACCCGGCCGGCGCGGGAACGCTCAGCCCCGATCACGCGGCCGCAGCGGCGGTGGCGGCGACGTCGAACCGGCCCCCGGTACGCGCGAGCAGCGCGTCCAGCTCCTCGGCGGCGATCGGCCGGGAGAAGTAGTACCCCTGGGCCAGCGTGCAGTGCACCTGCCGCAGCCGCGTGGCCTGGGCCGGGGTCTCCACCGCCTCGGCGATGGTGCGCAGCCGCAGGCTGCGACCCATCTGGACCATCGCCCGCAGGAACGCCGCCGGGTCGGTGCCGCCGGCCGACTCCTGCACGAACGCGCGGTCGATCTTCAGGATGTCGACGGGCAGGGTACGCAGGTACGCCATGGACGAGTATCCGGTGCCGAAGTCGTCGACGGCGATGCGTACCCCGTGCGCGCGGAGCCGGTCGAGGATCTCCAGCACGGCCACCGACTCGGCACCGCCGTCGGCGATCAGGATGGACTCGGTCAGTTCCACGACGAGGGCCGAGCCGGGCAGCCGCTGGGCGGCCAGCTCACCGAGGATCATCTCGGCGAGGCCGGGCTCACCCAACTGCCGCGCGGACACGTTGACCCCGACGGACACGCCGTACTGTTCGTACCAGGACCGCGCGTCGCGCAGCGCCCGGCACAGCACCCAGGCGCCGAGCTGGTTGATCAGGCCGCTCTCCTCCGCGGTCGGGATGAACTCGGCCGGCGAGACCGGCGGCCGGCCCGGCGGCATCCAGCGCACCAGGGCCTCCACCGAGGTGATCGTGCCGGTGGCCAACTCGACCACCGGCTGGTAGTGCACGGTGAACTCCTCGTCGGCCAGGGCGCGGCGCAGGTCTGCGACCAGTCGGGTACGCCGGTCGCGCTCGACGGCCAGCGCCGGGTCGTACCACTCCACCCGGTTCTTGCCCGCCTCCTTGGCGGCGTAGAGGGCGAGATCGGCGCGGCGCAGCGCCTCGCCCTCGGGCAGCGGCCCGTCGGTGAGGAGGACGCCGACGCTGCCGGTCAACGCGGTCTCCCGGTCGCCGGCCACGAACGGCTCGCGCAGCGTCTCGACCATCGCTTCGGCCACCGCCTGGACGCCGGCCGGGCCGACCCCGTCCAGTACGAGGGCGAACTCGTCGCCACCGAGGCGTACCAGTACGCCGTCGGTCACCGCCGACCGCAGCCGCTGCGCCACCTCGACCAGCAGCACGTCGCCGACCGGATGCCCGTACGTGTCGTTGACGTCCTTGAAACCGTCGAGGTCGAGCAGTACCAGCGCGTGCCGGCCGGTCACGGCCTTGAGCCGCTCGTGCAGCAGCGCCCGGTTGCCCAGCCCGGTGAGGCTGTCGTGCAGGGCCCGGTGGGTCAGTTCCTCGCGTAGCGCCTGCTGCTCACGCAGCGCGGCGCTCAGGGCGAGGGCGTGCGAGTCGAGGTCGGCGGCGCGCCGGTGTGCCACCCGCGCGAGCAGCCCGAGCCGTACCACCAGCAGGACCGCGGTGGTGGCGGCGAAGACCATCGGCATGACCAGGGCGCCCGACGGGCTGCCGGCGCCGCGGACCACCACGATCCCGATCGACGCGGCGGGCGCCACCAGGGACAGCAGGGCGTAGAGCGCCATCCGCAGCGGCGAGGCGATCGGCTGGCTGCGCTCGATCATCCCGGTCGACCAGGCCATCGAGGGGTGCAGTGCCGCGGCGCCGAGGAACAGGTACGTCAGGATGTACAGCGGGGCGGCCAGGCTGCTGCCGAGGGCGCCGTTGTGGTGCGCGGTGAGGATGTAGTAGACGCAGTCGGCGACGAGCATGGTGAACGCCGCCATGACCATCAACAGGTACGACGGCGTGCGGATCCGGGCGCTGAAGATGAGCCGGACCGCCATCGCGACGATGAGCAGGTCCGCCCCGGTGTAGACGAGGTACATGACCACCCGGCTTCCGATGACCGACCACTGCGCCACCATCGGAGCCATGACGAACGTCCAGCTCAGGGCGAACAGGCCGGACACCACGAGGGCCGCGTCGACCACGCTCTCGTAGCCGGGCCGGCTGCGGTCGCGGCGCACCCAGGTGGCCAGGGCCACGGTGATCAGCGGGTACGCGCTGACGAACAGGATGTCACCCGGGGACGGGAAGCCGATCTGCCCTCGCAGGATCATCTCGACCGCCCACCACAGCACCGCCGCCAGGGAAACGGCGACCCCTGCGGTGAACAGCCGCCAGGGGCGCGGGAAGGTGGGGCGGTGCCAGCGCGCACCGATGATCAGCGTGGCGAGGGCCGACGCGCCGACGGCCCCGTACAGGCACTGCCGGACGGTTTCGGGCAGGGTGGGCGCGACCGCCATGATCACCAGGCCGACCAGCAGGTACCGGCGCCACCACGGACGCTGCCGGCGCGCCACCGCTCGGCCGGCGCCCGGTGCGCCGGGCCGGTCGGTCAGCCCGGTGAACGCTGTCGACTCTCCCACCCCGACAGGTGTACCGGCCGGGGGTTGCCGTTGCGGTCACCGTCGGGTGCGGGATCGGTTGCGCTCGGGTGCGGGTCCGGCCACCCACGACCGGACCGGCAACGCGACCGGCCGTCGGGACCCGGGCCGGTACCGGGCTCAGTGCCCCGACAGCTGCGCCAGGATGCCCTCACAGCTGCGTACCACCACCGCGGCCGCCCGCCGGCGGTCCAGGCTGGCCAGTGGGTCCTCGGCGTGGTTCTGCCAGCGGCCCAACGCCTGGGAGCCCAGTTCCCACAGCTCGGCACCGCCGGCCTGGTGGTCGGCGCCGAGCCGGGTCGCGAGGTCGGTGCCGTTGCCCCCGACGAGGCGCTGCGCCTCCGCGGTCAGCTCGGTGTCGAACCCGAGCTGCGGGTCCTGTAGGTCGGCGAGCAGGCGGAGCTCCCGGAAGTCGTGTGCCCCGGCGAGGAGGTACTCCACCCAGGCGAGCAGGTCAGGCGTACCGGGCCGGGGCTGCTGACGCAGGATCGACTCCAGCGCCAGCAGCGCGGACCGTGCCCGGAGGACGTCCGACCGGTCGGTGAAGTGGCGGGCGATGCACTCGCGCAGCTCGGTCAGGCCGCTGCGCCGCACCAGCTCCGCCGCCAGCTTGGCCCGGGTGTCACAGCCGGTACGGGCCAGGGTCGTGGCCAGCCGGACGCCGAAGATGCCCAGCCGGTCGAGCAGCGCGCGCCGGACCTCCGGGGTGACCGGCGCGGCGAACTGGGCACTGACGAACCGGTCCGCCGACAGCAGGTACGCGTCCAGCTCCGCGCGCGGGGTGGCCGCGAGCGCGGCGAGCGCGGCGAAGTCCGACTCGGTCAGGACCCGGCCGGCCACGGCGACGAGGCCACCCAGCGCGACCACGGCCGTGCACACGGAACTGACCCCCGGGTCGTGGTGGCGGCGCCGGGCCAACTGCCGGGCCGTCACGAGCGCGTCGACCCGGCCGCCGCCGACCTCGTCGGCGCGCGCCAGCACCAGGATCACGTTGGCCGGCGCGGCCCGGGCCACGCCGGAGTCCTGGAGGGACCGCAGGAACTCCAGGTCGGTGCCGCGCGCGTCGCGGGTCAGGTAGAGCACGGCGTCCGCGTCGCGCAGGAGCCGGTCCGCGTACGCCGTACCGCCGTCCTCGCCGGTCGGCGCGACGGCGGGGGTGTCGACGAGGGTGATGTGCCGGAGTGCCCGGGTCGGCCACTTCACGACGATGTCGTCGACCTGGTCGGACCGCCAGCCGCCGAGGTCGACCCGCATCCCGCTGGCCGACCTGGTGGCGGCCAGCTCCCGCGCCGCGCCGTCGGCGGAGTAGGCGATCACCTCGGGGGACGGGCCGTCCTCGTACCAGGTGAAGACCTGCCGGCCGTCCTCGATCTCGACGGGCGCGACCTCCTCGCCCATGATCGCGTTCACCAGCGTCGACTTGCCCGACCGCCAGGAGCCGGTGACCGCGATGCGCAGCGGCTGGTCGAACCGGCTGAGGTGGTGGTGCAGCCGGGCGGCGGCGTGCCGGTCGTCGCGGTACAGGTCCAGCGCCTGGTGCAGCAGCTCCCACACCGACTCGGCCAGCCCGGCCCCGGGTCTCACCGGGCGGCCTCCAACCGGGTGCGCAGCGTCCCGCCCCGGCCGGCGGTCAGCTCCTGCGCCTCCTCGAACAGGATGGCCAGCCGCTTCATCGCCTGGTCGAGCTGCTGGTGCCGCTTCTCCCGCTCGGCCACGTCGGCGTCGGCCGCCTGCTTGGCGGTACGGAACGACTCCACGATGGCCGCCTGCAGCTCCTCGGTGAGCGCGGCGAAGTGGTCCCGGAGCATCCGGTGTACCTGCCGCGCGGTGTCCCGGGTGTCCTTGCTCAGCCGGAGGAAGAAGTCGTCGACGTGCCGCTGGGCCGCCGTCTTCGCGGCTGCCTGGCGCCGCTTGAGCAGCGACTTGCTCTCGTCCAGGATGCCCTTGCTACCGAAGATCGCACCGGCGCCCAGCGACACGGGGTTGACCAGCGGCATCCCGGCCAGGGTGGTCGCCATGCCGAACATCAGCAGGCCACCGTACGAGCTGCGCAGGGCGGTGAAGACCTTCTGGGTCGGCGTGAACTTCTCGATCTGGGGCTTCTCGATGGCGGGTACCCGCTCGGACAGGTCGTCGGGCACCTTGACCGACCAGCCCGGCAGCACGTCCGCCCCGTACGTGGCGAAGTTGCTGGCGACCTGGTGCGTGACCCAGTCCAGCCGCTGGACCATCCACTCGAAGTTCGCCTCCGCCGCCTCGACCAGGTTCTCCTCCAGCCACGACTGGAACGTCTCCCAGCCGCTCAGCGGATCGGCCGTGTCGAACGCCTCGTCGACCTTGCGCAGGATCGTGCGGGTCCGGTCGCGCAGGTCGTACTCGATGTCGGAGATGAGGTCGGCCATCTCGTCGTTGAGCGTGTTCTGCCACTTGGTGGTGCGCCGGCGTAGGTCGTCGACCGCGCGCTGGGCCTCCTGCAGGCGGGAGATCGGCCCGGACACCTGGGGCGACACGGTGACCGCGAGCTCGACCCGCAGCGGCGCCGCGAGCTGCTCGACGACGGTGCGCGCGACCGTCCCGACGCTGGTCCGGGCCAGCGTGTCGCTCTTGGCGCCATGGTCGGCCAGCAGCCGCGCGATCAGCTCCGGGAAGCCGGACTCGGCGTTGATCGCTTCGTCGTTGGTACGGGCGGCCTGGAGCCGGAGCGAGGCCGAGACCGGGATGACCGTCGCCGTCGCTCCGGCGGTGGCGAGGTGGTGCCGGTTCCGCTCGGCCACCGCCCGCCAGTCCGGCGCCAGGTCGATCTTGCTGAGGACGACGACGACGTTGGTGTGCGACTGGGTCACGTGGAGCAGGAGGTTCAGCTCGCTGACGGACAGTTCCCGGGTGGCGTCCGAGACCATCAGGACGGTGTCGGCACGGCCGAGGGCGGAGAAGATGCTGGCGTCGCGCACCGGGTCCCGGCCGTCGGTGCCCGGGGTGTCGATGAAGATGAGCCCCGCCGCGAGCAGTCCACGCGGCACTCCGACCTCGAGGTGCGTCGACGCCGCATCGGGCCGGTGCGGGATCCGCCCGGTGATCCCCGTCGCCGGGTCGATCGGGACCGGGATCCGCTCCGGCCGCTGCGGCTGCGCGGGCAGCTCGCCGCCACCCTGACGCTGGCGCGGCACCGGGGTCCTGACCAGGGTGGCGGTCGGCGCCTCGGCGTGGTGGACGATCGTCGGGACGGTCGTGGTAACACCGTCACCGACAGCGCAGACCGGCGCGTTGACCAGGGCGTTGATGAGCTGGCTCTTGCCCTGCTTGGGCTCGCCGATCACGAGGATGCGCAGCCGTGGATCGAGCAACTGGGTCCGCTTCTGCTGTAGCCACTGGATCAGGTCGCTGCGGCCGTGCGCAGCGCAGACCCGGGTGGTCTCATCGAGCAGGTCGAGCCAGATAGGGGCCGTCACCGATATGAGTGTGCTGATTTCGCCGTAATTATCAAGCGGGCAGTCATTAAGCGGGGTCGGAGGCCGGACCCGCCGCTGGCGGGTCCGGCCTCCGTGGGGTACCCCCCGGATCTCGGGCTCAGAGCAGGCCGTCGAGCAGGCCGTGCTGCGACGCGTCGGTGTGCGCGGTCGCGTCGGTGTGAGCCGTACCGGTCACGCCGAGGTCGCCGGTGACGTTACCCACGCCCACGCTGTTCAGCGTGCCGCCGACGGTGCCGGTGACGCCACCGAGCAGGCCGTCGTGGCCGAGCAGGCCGTCGGTGCCGGTCACGCCGCCCACGGTGCTGCCGACCGTGCCGGTCACGCCACCGACCAGGCCGTCGTGGCCGAGCAGGCCGTCGGTGCCGGTCACGCCGCCCACGGTGCTGCCGACCGTGCCGGTCACGCCACCGACCAGGCCACCGTGGCCGAGCAGGCCGTCGGTGCCGGTCACGCCGCCCACGGTGCTGCCGACCGTGCCGCCGACCAGACCGTCCACCGTGCCACCCACGGTCCCGCCGACCACGCCGTGCACCGTGTCGCCGACCGTCCCGCCGACCACGTTGTCGACCGTACCGGCGACGGTGCCACCGACCAGACCGTGCACCGTGCCACCCACGGTCCCGCCGACTACGTTGTCGACCGTACCGGCGACGGTGCCACCGACGAGGTTGTTGACCGTGCCACCGACGAGGTTGTTGACCGTGCCACCGACCAGGCCGTTGACCGTGCCGCCGACCACGTTGTTGACGGTGCCGCCGACCACGTTGTTGACGGTGCCGCCGACCAGGCCGTTGACCGTGCCGCCCACGGTCCCGCCGACCAGGCCGTTGACCGTGCCACCCACGGTCCCGCCGACCAGACCGTCCACCGTGCCACCCACGGTCCCGCCGACCAGACCGTCCACCGTGCCCAGCACGCCGTGGACCGGGCCGCCGACCAGACCGTCCACCGTGCCACCCACGGTCCCGTTGACCAGGCCGCCCACCGTGCCCAGCACGCCCTCGACCGGCGAGCCGCCGAGCACACCACCGACGGTGCCACCGACCAGACCGGTCACGTTACCGACGAGGCCACCGACGGTGCCGAGCACGCCGTCCACCACCGGCAGGCCGGTGACCAGGCCGGTCGCGCCGCTCACGACACCGTCAGCGGTCCCGACCACGCCGGTGGCCTCCTTGCCGACCGTGCCGAGCACGGCGGAGTCGAGGGTGCCGGCCAGGTCGTTCACGCCGGACAGGTCGGCCGCCACGCCGGTGCTGCTGACCGCGGCGCTCACGCCCGGAAGCACGCCGGCACCGACGCCGATCCCGCCGACCACCGGCAGGACCGCCGAGGTGACCCCACCCAGGACGTTCACGTCGAGGTTGTTGCTGTGCGTGTTGCTCAGGGTGACGTGCTGCACCACGGCCTGGAGCTGCGCGACGACGGCGGCCGGCTCGCTGGTGGCCGTACCGATCTCCAGGGTGTCGAGGTCGGCGATGGCCGGCACGCCCTGCACCGGGAGGCTGTCCACGACGAGCGCCAGGACGTCCTGGACGTCGGCGACGGTCAGGCCCTCAAGCCCGGCCTGCTGCAGGCACCCGTGCGGGTCGAGCAGGAAGGCGTTCTTGGCGTCGGTGTCGACGAGCAGGTTCAGCACGAAGTCGTGCAGCGTCTGGGGTGCCTCCACCGCCGGCGCCGCGGCCGGCAGGGTGGTCGCGGCCGGAGCCGTGGCGTCTACGCTCGCGTTCGCCGACACGTCGGCGTTGGGGTCCATCATGTGAGGCTCTCCTCGAAACAGCGTGGCCGGGGGGTCGATCTGGACGCGCTGTTCCAGACCGAGAAGAAACCTATGGGCCGGCCGCGGCACCGGACATCGGGGCGCGTCCCCCCTCGTTCCCCCGTGCCGCCGGGGCACTGATCACCTTTCGCGTTAGGGGATTAGGGGATCGGCCGCGGCGAGATTTAGGGTCCCGGGTACGCCCCCATGTCTGGTACGAAAGGGGAGCCCAGCACGGGTTTCACCGGAAAGGGTCGAGCGTCGCCGGTGGGAGTCCGGCAGAACCTTCTGTCCGGTGGAGGTGTGGGTCGGATGGCGTACGTCCTCGGTATCGACATCGGCGGTACCTGCACGAGTGCCGCGGTCTCCCGACTCGTGGGCCCGACCTGGGGCCGCCCGGAGATCGTCCGGCTCGACGGACAGTCGTCCGCCGTCCCGTCGGTACTGCACGTGGCCGCCAACGGGTCGTTCACGGTCGGTGACCCCGCCCGCGACGGCCTGCTGGTCGACGGCGGCCGGGTCGCCCGGGGCTTCGTCGGGCGGATCGGCGACGACGTCCCGATGGTCGTGGCCGGTGAGGCGTGCAAGCCGCAGACGCTCGCCGCGGTCCTGGCGATGTGGGTGGTCGAGCGGGTCCTGGCGCAGGAGGGTGCCCACCCCGAGCACATCGTGCTGACCCACCCGGCGGGCTGGGGCCAGTACCGCAAGCGGCTGCTGCACGAGGCGCTCTGGGAGATCGGCCTGACCAACGTGACCCTGCTCCCCAGGCCGGTCACCGCCGCCGAGTGCCACTCGTTCCAGGGATTCAACGGCCGCACCCTGGCCGTGTACGCGCTGGGCGGCACCAGCTTCGAGATGTCGGTGGTGCGCCGGGCCCAACCGGCCGGCTTCCAGGTGCTGGGCTCGGCCGCCGGGGTCGAGCCGCTCGGCGGGGTGGACTTCGACGAGGCGCTCGTCGACCATGTCCGGGCCGCCATCGCCCACCAGATCGGCGCCGGTCAACTCGGCGACCCCCGGGTACGGCTGGCGCTGTCCGGGCTGCCCGTGGAGTGCTCCCGGGCCAAGGAGACCCTGACCGTCGCCACCGAGACCGACGTACGGGTCCACCTTCCACAGGGGCCGGTGGAGGTCCACCTCACCCGGGCCGAGTTCGAGGAGCTGATCCGGCCGGCGCTGGAGCTGACGGTGGACACCCTGGACCGGACGATCCGGCTGGTCGGCCTGCGCGCCGAGCAGCTCGACGGCATCCTGCTGGTCGGTGGGTCGGCCCGGATACCGCTCGTCACGGAGCTGGTCACCGCCCGGTTCCCCGGCGCGGCCGAGGTCACGGCCGAGGCCGACCCCCAGGTCACCGTCGCCACCGGGGCCGCGCTCGCGGCCTGCCAGATCCTGGCGCTGGCCAGCCGGCGGCACGACCCGAACTGGCGACGGCAGCCGGCGCCGATCGAGTACCCGGACGGCGGACCGCCGTCCCTGCCCCAGGAACGGGCCGACGACGGCGAGGACGACCACCGCGAGCCGCCGCCGCGGCCACCGGTGACGGTCACCCCGCTGGACCTGCCCAGGCCGCGGTCGACGTCCCGACTGGTACCCGGCCGCGGCTTCCGGGCGTTCGGTTTGGTGATCGCGCCGGTCGTGATAGGCATGATGGCGACCATGTCGTTCGATACCCCCACATCGGCCCGGATGAGCGGGGCACGGGAGTACGGTGCTCCCGTCGGATCCGCGTCCGCCGTGATCCTGGCGACCGCGCCGACACCGACCGTCACCGCACCGTCCGCCTCGACGCCGCCGGCGCCGACACCGACCGCCCCGACCCGGAGCAGCGGGCTGTAGCCCGGCCCCCACCTTCATGAGGACCCTCTTGACGTCGCACACCGCCGCCGAACCCCGCCTCGTGCTCGACCAGCAGAGCCAGGCGCTCCTCGATGCGGTCGACGCGAATCCGCATGCTCCGGTGAGCATCGGCATCCACGCGCCGGGTGGGTACGGCAAGAGCGTCGTCCTCCGCGAGCTGGCCCGCGCCTACCGGCGGGCCGGCGTCACCGTGGTCAACGGATGGCGTGCCGGCGCGGAGCCGGTCGGTGAGGACAGCGTCCTGCTCGTCGACGACGCGCACCTGCTCGACGCGGTGCGGCTGGACGCGTTGCGGCGGCTGGCCGAGGCGCGGCGGCACCGGCTCGCGGTCGCGTACCGGCCGTGGCCGCGCCCGCCGGCGCTGGCCGACCTGTCGGAGGTGCTGAAGCGGGACCGGTCGCCGCTGGTGCTCTGCCCGTTCACCGAGGAGCAGACCGCCGCGTACCTCGCGCTGGCGTTCGGCGGCGAGCCGCCGCCGACGACGGTGGCGTTCGTGCACGCCCAGACCGGCGGGGTGCCGCGGTTCGTCGACCGGCTGGCGCGGGCGCTCGGCCCGGACGGAGCGGCCGGCCCGGCCGGCACCCTGCCGGCCGAGGCGCCCCAGGCCGCGGTGATCCAGTTCGGCGCGGACCTGGAGGACCTCGACGACGACGTCCGGCGGTTGCTGCTGGCCGCCGCGACCGGCGTGGACCTACCGGTCCACCTGCTCAGCACGCTGCTGGAGAAGGATCCGGACGCGGTCGACGAGATCGTCAAGGCGGCCCGGGCGGCCGGCCTGCTCGGCCCCGACGACCGGGTACCCCCGATCGTGCGGCGGGCGGTCGCCGCGCTCAGCCCCGCGACGTACCGGGTCGCGGTGTGGCAGCGGCTGGCCGAACTCCAGGCGCGGCGCGGCGCGCCGCTCCTGCCGTTGGGGCGCGCGCTGCTGGGCGCCGGCGTCGCGGGCGGCTCCCTCGCCGCGGTGTACGAGGCGGCCGGTGACGAGGCGCTGACCGAGGAGCCGGCGCTCGCGGCCGACCTCTTCGCCGCCGCTGCCGCCGCCGGCCGGCCGACCGTGGCCCGCCAGGCGGTGGCGGCGGCGCTCGCCGGTGACCTCGACTCGGCACTGCGCCTGTCCGACCGGCTGATCGCCGCGAACAGCTCACCGGAGCGCGCGGACGGGGCGGCGGTGGCGGCCGTGGCGCTGACCCACCGCGGGCACATAGGCCGCGGCGCCGAGCTGTACCGCTGGTCGGGCACGGCGTCGTCGGTCGCGTTCGCCACCATCGGGTACCTGGGCACCGGGTACCCGGAGGAGTTCGACCGGCTGCTGGCCAACCGGGCCGCGGACGGCCCGCCGACGCTGCTGGCCAGCGCGGCGCTGCTGATGGCCCGCGGGGTCCGGGAGACCCTGGCCGGCTCGCCGACCACCGCGCTGTCGGCGCTGGTCCAGGCGTCGGCGCTGCTGGAGCCGGCGGGACGGGCGGCGCTGCTGCCCGACAGCCCGGCGGCGCTCGCCGCACTGGTGGCGGTGCACTGCGGCGAGTTCGACATCGCCGAACGGGTCCTCGACCGGGCGGTCGCCGCGCGGATGGGCGGCGTGCTGATGTCCCGGCGGCACCGGCTGCTCCAGGCCTGGATCCAGATGATGCGGGGACGTACCGCCGCTGCCGCGCACACCCTCGCGACGGTCACCGCCACGGGCGGCCCACTCGAATCGCGGGACCTGCTCTTCGCGACCGCGCTGGAGATGGGCATCGCCCGGCGCAACAGCGACCTGGCGGCGCTCCAGCGCGGCTGGGGGCACGCGCGCGAGGCGGTCGTACGGCACCCGGTGGACCTGTTCACCCTGCTGCCTCTGGGCGAGTTCGCCATCGCGGCGGCCCGCCTGGGCGACCTGGGCGCGCTGATGCCGTACCTGGGGGACGCCCGCGCGCTGCTGGAGCGGCTGGGCAACCCCACGCTGTGGGCGACGCCCCTGCACTGGAGCTCCCTGCACGCCGCGATCCAGGCCGAGGAGCCAGCGGCGGTCGACGACCACGTGCGGGCCCTGGCCGCTGCGGTCGGACACACCCGGTACGGGTCGGTGGTCGCCGTCGCGGCGGAGAGCTGGGTCGAGGTGCTGTACGGAGCCGTCGACCCGGTGAAGGTGGAGGCGGCCGCCCGTGGCCTGCACAGCGCGGGGCTGTCCTGGGACGGCGCCCGGCTGGCGGGGCAGGCGGCGATCCGGACGTCGGACCGCCGGGCCATGACCGCGCTGCTGGACTGCGCGCGGATGTTGCAGGGGCGGCCGACCGGCCCCCGGTCGGCGGGGCAGCCGGCGCAACCGGCGGCGGCACAGGTGGCGGACGCCGTCGCCGAACCGGCCGACAGCCGGCTCAGCGAGCGCGAGCAGGAGGTGGCGGACCTCGTCCTCGCCGGCATGACGTACAAGCAGATCGGGGACCGCCTGTTCATCTCGGCCAAGACGGTCGAGCACCATGTCGCCCGGATCCGGCAGCGCCTCAACTGCGGCAGCCGCAGCGAGCTGCTGGCCAAACTGCGCGCGATGGCGGCGGGGCGGTCGGGCGACGGGGCGGCCACGGTGCCGTGGCCCCGGCAGCCGTCGCCCTGACGCGGCCCGGCGCGCTCGTCACCGGTGCCTGACCGGCCTCGTCACCGGCGCCTGGCCACGGCCGGCACGAGGTTCTGGAACTCCTTGGGCAGCTGCGCCAGGACACCCTCGAGCTCGGCGCCGCTGACCGCGCCGTGCAGGGTCTGGAACACCGTTTGGACGCCGTTTGCCGCGGTGGACCGGTCCACGCCGGCGCGCAGGCTCACCCGTCGGTTGAACTCGTTCAGGTCGAGCGCTTCGGCCGGCTCGTCCTTCGCCTCCAGGAACGGCTGAAGCTGCTTGGGCAGTTGCGCCGCCAGGTCGTGGGCCTCTCCGCCGGTGATCCGCTCCGCGAGCGTCACGAGGGTCGCCCAGGTGACGGCCTCCGCCTCCCCCAACGAGCCGCCCATCCGCTCGGACACCTTCTCGATGAACTGCGCGTAGCTCATCTCCGGCCTCCTCCCGCCGGTTGCGGCCCGGTCTGGCTACCCGCCGGTCACCGGAAGAAACTGGCCGGTGGTCGGCGGGAGCGGCAGGGGTATGGCACCCGTCACACCACCCGACTGTCACGCCGCGGACGGCATACCCGTCGTTGTGGCATGAGCGAACGAATGAGCATCAGCGAATTCCCCGCCGGGGCGTACCAGGCGGTCATCGGCCTGGAACGCTACATCCGGGAAAACGTGGACCACACCGTCCTCGAGCTGGTCAAGCTGCGCGCCTCGATACTGAACGGCTGCGCCTTCTGCGTGGACATGCACAGCCGGGACGCCCTGGCCGCCGGCGAGGACAGCCGCCGGCTGTTCGCGGTCGCCGCCTGGCGGGAGGCGCCGTTCTTCACCGAGCGGGAGCGGGCCGCGCTGGCGCTGACCGACGCGGTCACCCGGCTCGGCGAGCACGGCGTACCCGACGACGTCTGGAACGGCGCGCTCGCGCACTGGTCCCGGGACGAGGTGGCCAACCTCGTCGTCGCGATTGCGACCATCAACGTGTGGAACCGGTTGGCGGTGACGACCCGAGCCCAGGCCCCGACGGCGTGACGACCGCGGCCGAGGAGTTCCTGGCGCACCGGCCCGTGCGGTACGGGCCGGTGTACCGGCTGCTCGGCAGCGCGCACGACGCGCAGGTGGGCGTCCGGCCGGATGCCCACCTGCGCGGGTCGGCCGTTGACCACGGTGCGGGCCTCAGCTGACGGCCGCCGCGCGGAGCGGGCCGGGTGCGGGCTGGCCGTCCAGCGCCGTCGGGTCGACGCTCCAGGCGCGGGCCAGCCGCATCACGTCGTCCTCGGACACCAGAATGTCGGCGTCCTCGTCCGGTACGGCCGGCAGGCCGATGGTCACCTCGGTGTCGTCGGGCGCACCCCGCCACTCGGTGACCTCCCCGGTCTCGCCGACGTACTCGAACGAGCGCACCAGGACGCCGTCGACGGCGCGCTGCCACCGGTGCAGCTCCGACACCCGGTAGGTGGCGAAGAACTGCACCTCGGTACCGAGGGTGGCGGACAGGGCAGCGACGTCCAGGGTGCCGGCGGTGCGCAGCAGCCACCGGCCGGCGACGAGCAGCCACCGGGCCTGGGCGGCACCGGGCAGCGGCGGGGTGAGCACCAGCCGGTCGTCGGTCAGGTACGCCAGGTCGATCCCGTTGCGCCACGACGCCGGCCCCAGGTCGCGCAGGCCCAGCGCCGCCGCGACCGCCGCCGGGTCGCCATCACGTACCGCAAGCCACGCCTGCTTGGGACCGAAGCCGACCATGGTTTCGCCGTCCATGCCCCGTACGCTACCGATCGTGACGGGCCCCGGCAGGGCAGGTCACGCGGGCGTCGGCGGCTGGTCCAAGCCGGCCTCCTCGGCCGCGTCGGCCTCGTCCTTGGTCTTGTGCACCACCCCGTCGGCGTGCTCGGGTGGCCCGTAGACGGTGTAGAGCACCAGCGGGTTCGGTCCGGCGTTGACGAAGTTGTGCCGGGCGCCGGCCGGTACGACGACCAGGTCGCCCTGGGTCACCTTCTTCGTCTCGCCGTCGACGGTCGCCTCGGCGACGCCACTGACGAACGTCAGGATCTGGTCGGTGTCCGGGTGGACCTCCTCGCCGATCTCGCCGCCCGGCGGAATCGTCATGATGACCAACTGGGTGTGCTGGCCGGTCCACAGGACCCGGCGGAAGTCGGGGCTCTGCTCGGCGACGGTTGCGATCGTGAACTGCTCCATGCCCGTGCATTACCCCGACGCGCCCTGCTTCACCCCGAGGCCCGCGCCACTCTCCGCGCCGCCGAACCGCGCCGCCGAACCGCGCCGTCGATCCGTGCCGCCGAACCGTGCCGCCGAACCGCGCGCTGACCGGCCCGTACCGGTTGACCGGTCATTGATCGGCAGCCCGGCCGATGACCGGTGTTGATTGATCCGTCCCCGGCCGGGTCCCGGACAACGCCCGCTACGCGTACCAACGAGGGGCGGCACGCACCGGCGGGCCGCACCACCCGACGAACGGGGAGACAGTTGACCAACGCTCCGGCCGCGCGGGGGTTCGCCAAGAAACCGGCGGCGCTCGCGATCGGCGCGGCGGCGGCGCTCGCGATCGGCGTGGCGCCGGCCGTGGCGGCCTCCGCCGCGACGCGCAAGACCGGCTACGCCCGCATCTACAACTCCGGCCACCGGGCCTCCTGCTTCGAGGTCCCCACCGGTGGCTCGGCGCCGGACTTCGCCGACATCCGGCTGAGCAACGGGCTCCTCGCCAACGACACCATGAACTCGTTCCACGTCAACCACCACTGCTGATGGCCTCGTCGTCCGCTGCCGGGATGCCGGCCGGTGGCGGGCGGCGGAGCCCGGCCGCCGGGGGCGCCCCGCCGCGATGTCCGATCAGGACCTACGGCGACCGCAGAACGCCCGGTACCACCGGGCCGCGGCCGGCGCCGGACGAGATCCCGACCGCGAAGGCGGACGTCGCGGGCGAGCAGTGGGTCGCCGCCCAACCCTGACCCCCGGAAATCCGTACCCCACAAAGGAGAGCGCATTGCATCGTCGACTGGCGGCCAGTCTGGCCACCGCGGTACTCGCGGTCGCCGGCCAGGCCGCGTGGATGGGGCTGACCGCCCCCGCGGCGAGTGCCGCGACCACGTTCACGGCCAAGGCCGACCTCAACGGACGGGACGGCGCGTCGCTGGACGCGAACGTGGTGAAGGAGAACATGTACCTGGCCGGCAAGCCGGTCACGGTGACCTGTCAGGACCGGGGCGGCATGGCCTACGGCTCCACGATCTGGGACAAGACCACGGACAACGTCTGGGTCCCGGACGCGTACGTGAAGACCGGCTACGACGGGTTCGCGACGGGCGTGCCGCGCTGTAGCGACCTCGGCCAGGACGGGCACCAGTTCCTGGCGAAGGCGGACCTGAACGGGCGCGCTGGACCGTCGCTGAGCGCGCGGCTGGTGCAGGAGAACATGTACACCGCCGGCAACTGGGTCACCGTCGTGTGCCAGACCTCGGGCGACGCGGCATACGGGTCGACGATCTGGGACAAGACCGGCGACGGCGTGTACGTGCCGGACGCGTACGTGAAGACCGGCTACGACGGGTTCGTGCCGGGCGTCGCCCGCTGCTCGTCCTCGACGCCCAGCCGGTTCGGTTTCAAGGCGAAGGTGGACCTGGCCGGGCGGGACGCGAAGTCCACCTCGGCGCGCGAGGTGAAGACGTACCCGGCCGACAGCACCGTGTACATCACCTGCCAGGCGATCGGGGCCAACGCGTACGGCTCCAACATCTGGGACAAGACCACCGACAACCTGTGGGTCGCCGACCACTACCTCAAGACCGGCTACGACAGCTTCACCCCGGGCGTACCGCGCTGCTCCGGTGATGACGACACGTCCGGCAGCGGCGGCGGGTACCCGGCCAAGGTGGACCTGGCCGGCCGCAGCGCGAAGTCCACGTCGGCCACCGAGGTCAAGACGTACCCGGCCGGCAGCACCGTGTACATCACCTGCCAGGCGTACGGCTCCTACGCGTACGGCTCGTACATCTGGAACAAGACCACCGACAACCTGTGGGTCGCCGACTACTACCTCAAGACCGGCACCGACGGGTTCCTGTCCAACATGCCGCGCTGCGACAACGACCCGCCGTCCGGCGGTCCGGGCGGTGGCGGCGGCTCGGCCGGGGACTGCAGCGACGGTCACGGTCGCATCGGCGGCCCGGCCGGCTCGACCGCGGGTACCGCGACCGAGCGCGTCAACCGGGTCATCTCGGCCGCGCGGTCGATGACGGGCAAGGGTCTGAGCTACTCGTGGGGCGGTGGCGGCAAGGGTGGCCCGTCCTGCGGGATCAGCTCGCCGAGCCCGGGCGGGTACTACGACTACAACGTGTACGGCTTCGACTGCTCCGGCTACACGCTCTACGCCTTCTGGAAGGGCGCCGGCATCGACATCGGCCCGAACACGGGCAGCCAGGAGAACGCCGGCCGGCACCTGCCGTACAGCCAACGCCAGCCCGGCGACCTGATCTTCTGGTACTCCGGCGGGGTCTCCACGCACGTGGCGATCTACCTCGGCAACGACCAGATGCTGGAGGCGGCCCCGCCGCGGGGTACGGGCAGCGTCCACGAGACCGCGGTGTACGGCTCGCACGCGGAGGTCGTGCGGGTCATCGGCTGATGCGGGTGGGTGGGTCGCGCGGTGTGCGCGCCCCACCCACCTCGCCATCCGGCCGCCGGCGTGACGTGGCTCAATGAGCGTCAGGACGGTACGTCTATATAGGATTGAGCGGACCTGGCACGATCCCATCGACGAACGGTTACGTCGATGGGAGGGGACAGCCGTGGCCCGTCATGAGCGAGCGGTGGACCCGGCGGCCGGGCCGCTGCAGAGGTTCGCCTACGAACTGCGGAAGGCGCGCGCCGAGGCGGGCAACCCGACGTACCGGGCACTCGCCAAGACCGCCGGCTACAGCGCCACCACGTTGTCCGAGGCCGCCGGCGGCCTGCGCAAGCCGACCCTGGAGGTCGTGCTGGCGTACGTCGGGGCCTGCGGCGGCGACGTCGACGAATGGCGCCGGCGCTGGTACGAACTCGACACGGAACTGTCCGACCGCCGCGCCGCCGGACCGCCGGAACTGGCCGGCACCCCCGCGGACCTGCCGGAACCGGCCACCACGCCGCCGGATGCGGCAGAGCCGGCCACCGCCTCGACCCAGGCGGCAGAGCCGGCCGCCACCCCGGTGGACCACCCGGGCCCGCCGGTGCCGCCGCCCCTTTCCGACCCTCCGCGGCCCGGCGCGTCGGCCCGGCCGCGGTGGCGGCGGCGTGCCGTCATCGCGTCGACGGCGGCCGTCGCGGTGACCGCCGCCGTCGGTATCGGGGAGGC
Organism: Planosporangium spinosum; assembly: GCF_049999945.1. Taxonomy (NCBI): domain Bacteria; kingdom Bacillati; phylum Actinomycetota; class Actinomycetes; order Micromonosporales; family Micromonosporaceae; genus Planosporangium; species Planosporangium spinosum. The sequence goes on from NZ_JBLYUB010000018.1 coordinate 146,692, forward strand.
GCGCTGGCCCCGACACCAGCAGCCGGCGGGTACGGCGTCCCCGACAGCCGGGTCCTGCCCGAAGCTGCCCCGCCACCCGGCGTTCACCGCCACGACGTACGGGCCGGGGGCGCGGGCGCGCACCGGCGCGGCGCGCGACCAACCGTCCCCGTACATGATCCCGACCAACTGCGTGGTCGGGTTCACCGGGTACTGCCTGGGTCAGATGGTGTACGACGCGACCGGCGAGGTCCCGGACGTGCGCTGGTTCAAGCTCGAGGACGGCAATGTCGTCTCGTCCGCGGTCGTGCACGGCAACCCGCCGGAGACGGTGAAGCCGTCCCGCTGCGAGCACGACCGGCCCAGCCCCGACGCGGTCGCCCTGGCGGTCAGCGCCGACCCGGACCGGCCGGGCGGGATGGTGCTGTCGGCCACCGGTGCCAACCTCGACCTCGTCGGCTTCGCGGTGTCCTACGGGCAGACACCCGGCCGGGACGGCACTCGCGAGTGGAAGCAGGTCGGCTTCACCGCGGCGAAGGACGGACTGTTCACGGTCGCCCTGGCCGGCGCGCCCGCGACCGCCGCGGCGGCCGGCGGCCAGGCCGTCGTCGCCGCCACGGCCTGCCTGGGTGGGGACGACCCCACCGACGTGGTGGACGTCAAGGCGGTACGTCTCGACCCGCTCACCGCGTCGGAGCAACACCCGCCCCTCGACCGGCGGGAGCTGACGGCGGCCGGGCGGGCGGCGTGCCAGTACCCCACCAGTTGAGGCCGGCCGATGTCCGGGTCGAACTCCGGTCGACGACGCCGCGGGGCACCGCGGCGCGTCCAAACGGCCGACGCCGATGGCGGTCCGGATGCGCCGCGCAACTTTATCGCAGGATCTTGCATCATCTGGCAATCACGGTACGACACGTTGCCCTTACCGATGGTGAATAGTTGAGTGGCTTTCGGTCCGGTCCGGTGCATTCACGGGGAGCTGATGGATACCCACCGCTTTGCCGCTCGTATGGGCAGCGCCTTGCCGTCCCTGGTCCGCTGGGGACTGTCGCCCGACGCTGACCTCGTCTACCGCACCCTGGTGTCGCTGGACACGGCACGAGAGAGCCAACTCGCCCACGAGCTGGGGATGGCTCACGAACGGGTCCGTGAAGCGATGCGCGAACTGGCCCACGCGGGCGCCATCCGGCGGGTCACGTCGCCCTCCCGCCGCGCGCCCAAGACAACCGGCCGGGCCGTCTGGGCCGCCCGCCAACCCAACCAGGTCGTCCGGCTACTGCACGGCCACCGCACCCGCCCGCTCGGGCCGCCCGCCCTCCGGGGCCGGGCCGCCGAACCGAGCGCACCGCCGCCGAGGACGCCACGCGCCATGGACCCAGCGACGACACCGTCACCGCCGCCACCCGAGCCCGCACCGCCAACCGCCCAGGTCCACCTGGGCCCACCATGCCCCCGCCCGGGCGGTCCCGACCGCCCAGGCAGCGACAGCCGGCGCTGGATACCGCACCAGCCCACCCCGCCGATGTTGGAGACGCTGAACGGCGGCCAGCACGAGGACGCGCCGCCGATCGCGCTCACGCCCCGGGAGCGGGCGATCGTCGAACTGCTCGCGCAAGGGCACACCGACGAGACCGCCGCCCGCGAGCTCGACCTCAGCCGGCGCACCGTCGGCTATGCGCTCGGCGGCCTGATGAGCCGCCTCGGCGTGGACAACCGGTTCCAGCTCGGGCTCGCGCTCGGCGCGATGCGCGCGGCCACCCCGGTGCCCCGCAACCGCACGTAGGCCGGCCGCGCGGTTGATCGTCGCGTTCCTGCTGGTCGCCGCCGCGCCGACCGGCGGGTCTCGGCCAACGCCGGGTTGTCGTGTACCCGCAGATCACGCGTGAACAGTACGACGGTCGTCCGCACCGACCGACCCTTCCGCCACGGCCGATCCGGCCGGCGTCGCGAGCGCCGCGAGCGCCGCCCCGGCGCGCCGCCACCCCGGCACCCGGACCCGCCCGGCGAACACGTCGTAGTCACGCTTGCGGACCTCGTCGAGGATCCCGCCGTAGAGGTGGTACGCCGCCCGGATGCACCCCTGTGACGACGGGGCGAGCATGGTCACCCCGGGAGCGGCCAGCGCGTAGTGCTCGCGGGCCCGCCGCACCTCGAACGCGATCAGGTCCCGGATCGCGTCACCGGCCGGCCCGGCGCCGGCCAGGCCGCCGGCCGCCCGCGCGGCCGCCAGGTCGGCCGGGCCGACCCCGAACCGGTCCAGGTCCTCGCGCGGCAGGTAGACCCGGCCCAGGCCCAGGTCCTCGGCCACGTCGCGGATGAAGTTGGTGAGCTGGAACGCGAGCCCGAGCTGGCGGGCGGGTTCCCGGGCGGCCACCGGGTCCGGTGACCCCAGGATCGGCAGCATCATCGTCCCGATCACCGCCGCCGACCCCTCCATGTAGTCGAGCAGGTCGTCGTACGTGTCGTAGCCGGTGATCGTCAGGTCCATCGCCATGCTGGCGAGGAACGTGCGGAAGTCGTCCGGGTCGATGCCGAAGACGCGGATGGTGTGCAGCACCGCCGGAAGGAGAGGGTCGGTGGTGTCGCCGCCGTCGAGGCCGGCCAGGAACGCCTCCGACCAGGCAGCGAGCCGGGCGGCCCGCTCGGCGGGCGGAAGCGCTTCGGTGCGGTCGACGATCTCGTCGGCGTGGCGGGTGAAGCCGTACAGGGCGTGCACGTGCCGGCGCTTCCAGGCCGGCAGGAGGCGGGTGGCCAGGTAGTAGCTGCGGCCGTGCCGGCGGTGCAGCTCGCGGCAGCGCTCGTACGACGCGGCGAGTGGTTCCATCCCCGGCTCCATCTACCGACCCATCTCCGTGGCAAAACGACGCATAAATCGACGCAACGAGAAGCCTACGCTACGCTTCGACGCAGGGCCAGGGCGGCGCCAGCCGTCCACCCAGCGGCCCACGAGGAGGAACGACGTGCGAAGCGTTACCGGCCCGACCGGCCGGGTCGTGATCGTCGGCGCCGGACTCGGCGGGCTGTCCTGCGCGATCCGGTTGGCCGCCACCGGCCGGGAAGTGACCGTACTGGAGCGCGAGTCCTACCCCGGTGGCCGTGCCGGCAAACTCAGCCTCGACGGGTACTCGTTCGACACCGGCCCGACCGTGCTCACCATGCCCGACCTGCTGGCCGACCTCGTCGGCTGCGTCGGCGAGGACCTCGACGACTGGCTCCCGCTCAGCCGCCTAGACCCGGCCTACCGGGCGCACTTCCCGGACGGGTCGACCCTCGACGTGATCACCGACACCGCCCGGATGGCCGGGGAGGTGTCCCGGGTGTGCGGGCCCCGGGAGGCCGACGGGTACCTGCGCTTCGTCGACTACACCCGTGACCTGTGGCGCCTGGAGCGCGACGACTTCATCGGCCGCAACCTCGACACGCCGCGCGACCTGCTCACCGCGAACCTGCTGCGACTGGTCGCACGCGGCGGCTTCCGGCGGCTGAAGACCAAGGTCGACCAGTTCTTCCGGGACGAACGTACCCGCCGGATCTTCTCGTTCCAGGCGATGTACGCCGGGCTCGCCCCGCACGACGCCCTCGCCCTGTACGCGGTGATCTCCTACCTCGACACGGTCGCCGGTGTCTACTTCCCGGCCGGCGGTATGCACGCGGTGCCGAAGGCCCTCGCGGGCGTCGCCGCGAAGCACGGCGTCACCATCCGGTACGACACGACGGTCACCGGCGTGGTCACCGGCGCCGGGCGGGCCCGCGGCGTGACCGTCCACAACGGTGATTTCATCCCCGCCGACGTGGTCGTCCTCAACCCGGACCTGCCGGTCGCCTACCGCGACCTGCTGCCCGGCCGGCCGAACCGGCGGCTGTCGCGGCTGCGCTACTCGCCCTCGTGCGTGGTGCTGCATGTGGGGTCGACGAAAGGGTACGAGCGGATCGCCCACCACAACATCCACTTCGGACGGGCCTGGCGGCGTACCTTCGACGAGGTCATCAACCAGGGACGGCTGATGAGCGACCCGTCGCTGCTCGTCACCAACCCGAGCCGGTCGGACCCGGCGGTCGCGCCGGCGGGGCGGCACACGTACTACGTCCTGGCACCGGCGCCCAACCTCGTCCGGGCCCGAGTCGACTGGCGAGGTGGCGCCGCGCCGCTGTACCGTGGCGACCTCGTCGACACGCTCGAACAGCGGGGGTACACCGGCTTCGGCGCGGGTATAGAGGTGTCGCACCTGGTCACCCCGGCCGACTGGGCCGACGCCGGAATGGCGGCCGGTACCCCGTTCGCCGCGGCGCACACGCTGAGCCAGACCGGGCCGTTCCGCCCCGGCAACCTGCACCCCACCCTGGACAATGTCGTCTTCGTCGGTTCCGGCACCCAGCCGGGCGTCGGCGTACCCATGGTCGTCATCTCCGGCCGACTGGCCGCCGAGCGTGTCACGGGAGCAACGTCATGAGCCGCGAGGAGACGCTGGTCGAACTGGTCGACGCAGCCGGAGTGGCGATCGGTTCGGCCACCGTCGCCGCGGCGCACACCGCGCCGGGCCAACTGCACCGGGCGTTCTCGGTCCTGCTCGTCGATCCCGCGGGCCGACTGCTGCTGCAACAGCGCGCCGAGGCCAAGACCCGCTTCCCGCTGCGCTGGGCCAACGCCTGCTGCGGCCACCCCGCACCGGGCGAGGACCTGGTCACCGCGGCCACCCGGCGGCTGGGCGAGGAACTGGGCCTGGAATCGATCGCCCTCAAGCCGGTCGGCGTGTACGTCTACCGCGCCCTGGACCCGGTCACCGAACGGGTGGAGCACGAGTACGACCACGTCCTGGTCGGCGAGGTCCGCGACGAGCAGCCCCGGCCCGACCCGGCCGAGGTCGCCGCCGTCCGGTGGGCCTGCCCGTACGACGTGCGTCGCGCCGTCACCGCACAGCCCTGGTCGTACGCGCCCTGGCTGGCCGGCGTCGTCGCGGTCTGGGACGCGGCGGTGTCGGAGCCCAACGGGTGAGCGACGAGCTGTTGAGCGCCGGAGCGGCCGCCCGCCGCCTCGGTGTGGCGGTCACCACGCTGCGCAGCTGGCACCAGCGGTACGGGCTGGGGCCGAGCGGGCACGAGCCGGGCCACCACCGCCGCTACACCGGTGACGACATGGCCCGCCTGGTGCTGATGCAGCAGTTGGTGACCGCCGGTGTGACGCCGGCGGAGGCCGCCCGGTGGGCCCGGCGGTCGCCCCGGACCGGCACCTCCGCACCGCCGTCGCGACAGGCACCGACGGACGGCGCCACCCGCGACGGCGGCGGTCACGCCCTCGCCCTCGGCGCCGCCGGGTCGGCCGCGCGCGGGCTCGGCCGGGCCGCGCTGCGCCTCGACGTCCTCGGCGTGCGTGACCTGGTGGCGGCCGCGGTGACCGAGCGAGGGGTCGTCGATGCCTGGGACCAGGTGCTGTGCCCGGTCCTCGCCGCGGTCGGCGAGCGGGCGGCAGACTCGGACGAACTGGTCGAAGTGGAGCACATCCTCTCGGGCTGCGTCTCGGCGGTGTTCGCGTCCCTGGCCCGGCCACCGCGCGACCGCCCGGTCCGGCTGCTGCTGTCGTGCACCGACGAGGAGCAGCACAGCCTGCCGATCGAGGCCCTGGCCGCCGCGCTCGCCGTCGGTGGGGTCCCGGCCCGGGTCCTGGGAGCGCGCGTACCGCCGAACGCCCTGCGCGCCGCGGTACGCCGCACCGGGCCGGTGGCCGTACTGCTCTGGTCGCACGCCCGCGCCACCGCCGACCCGGCCCAGCTGTCCGGGCTGCTGTCCGGGCCCGGCCGCCCGACCGTCGTCGCGGCGGGTGGGCCCGGCTGGGACCCGGACACGCTGCCGCCCGGCGTCGTCGTACCCGCGACCCTGCCCGACGCCGTCGAGCTGTTCACGGCCGCCGTCGGCTGAACACCCGGCCTCCGGCGGGGCGGGGTGTCGACCGATGACACCCGTCGAAGCGCTGCGGCGCGCCGACGGGAACCGCAGCGAGTTCCCCGATCCATGTTTCAACGGCGCGGTACCGGCCATAGCGCTCCTGCCCTCCCCACCCGTTCCGGGACCCCTCGCGGCGGCCGCCGTCGGCGGCCCCGAGCCTTGCTGGAGTACGCATGCCGCCGCACCGCAACCGTGCCTCGGCGTTACTGGCCGGGGCCGTCGTCGTCATGCTCGCCGGTTGGACGGGCGAGAGCAGTACCGACCGGGCGGCGTCGACCTCCTCCCCGCTCCGAACCCACGGCCAGGGGCATCCGCCCGGCCACCCGGCCACGCCGCCGCCACGGACGACGGGTACGGCGCGCCTACCTCCGGCCGTACCGGCCATAACGTCACCCACGGCCACCGCGCTGCCGTCCGTACCGTCACCCGTCGCGGCCATCCCCACGGCCGCGACGTTCAGCCCCGGCGCGCTGGTGCGGGTCACCGGCACCGACGGGGTCGCGCTCACCTTCGACGACGGGCCCGGCGCTCAGACCATGCCGATGCTCGACCTGCTGCGCTCCTGGGGCGTGACGGCGACGTTCTGCCTGATCGGCGAGAACGTGCGGGCGCATCCCGACCTGGTACGGGCGATCGTGCGCGACGGGCACACCCTGTGCAACCACACCTGGAACCACGATCTCGCCCTCGGCCGGCGGTCGAAGGACGCGATCCGCGCCGACCTCCAGCGAACCAATGACGAGATCCACAAGGCCGCCCCCGGCGTCCCGGTCAGGTACTTCCGCCATCCGGGCGGTGCGTGGACACCGGCCGCGGTGCGGGTCGCCGCGGAGCTGGGGATGGTCTCGATCGACTGGGACGTCGACCCGGTCGACTGGAACACCGCCACCTTCGGAGTCGGCCCGACGATGGCCAACCACGTCATCGCGATCCTCAAGCAAGGGGTACGGCCGGGCTCGATCGTGCTCTCCCACGACGGCGGCGGCGACCGGACCGGCACGGTCACGGCGTACCGGGCGCTCCTGCCGTACCTGATCCGGGAGCGCCGGCTGCGCCTGGTCGCGTTGCCGCCCAGCGACGGGTACGAGCCGGTCCAGCGCGCCCCGCAGCCGAGGTAGCCCGGGAGGGCCGGGAGCCGAGGAGACCGGCAACCGGAGGGTCCGGTCGCCGAGAGGGGGTAGTCGTTTTGCAGACCGTTGTGCGGTCACGTATGCTTTCCAAGCCTCCGGCGGGGCCGGACGGGAGGTACACCGCGCACCGTCGCACATGTGCGATGATTGCGGGGCCGCCCCCATCGTCTAGCGGCCCAGGACGCCGCCCTTTCAAGGCGGTAGCACGGGTTCGAATCCCGTTGGGGGCACGACAACGCCGATATGGCAACATAACGGCTACAGACAAGGTCCTGTGGAGCAGTTGGAGTGCTCGCCGCCCTGTCAAGGCGGAGGTCGCGGGTTCAAGTCCCGTCAGGACCGCAAGCGCGGTCGCCGTGCGTGAGACCACGCGCGGCGACTCGCTCGTTCGGCAGGTAGGATTGCCGAGCGACCGAGGGCAGGTAGCTCAGTCGGTACGAGCGTCCGCCTGAAAAGCGGAAGGTCGGCGGTTCGACCCCGCCCCTGCCCACCAGACCCTTCGCCGGGCTGACGAAGACGGTGACCAGCGGAAACGCCGGTCACCGTTTTTGTTTTCACAGATCTCGGTTTGACGCGTTGGCGGCCGGTGTTGACCTCTGTTTACTGCCCGTTGAGGCACGCCGGGGGCACGCTGATCTTGTGGATGGCGGTAGCCATGGCACTTTCGGTGACGCATCCCACACCGAAGGATCGCGGGAGCTTCGATCATGGCCGTTCTTCTGCCAACCCCCGATAGATGCCGGATCTTCGCCAGCCGATTGGCGTCAAGGGTGACCGTAGGCCATCGGCTCGCCGACGCGAAGCGCCCGTGACACTGGGCGGGCGGCGTAGAGCCTCGGGCATCGGGGGATGGCGTCGGCCTGGTCCTCGTCGTCATCGCCGCCGGGGAGCGTCCACGGTATTCGAGGGCAAGCCGGCTTGCCGGCGCGACAGCCAATCGCCGGAAGCACGACGGCGGGCGACCGCCCGGGCGACCGTTCCGGCTTGCCTGGCTGGAGCAGCTCGTCGCGCGGTGCGCTTGATCAGTCAGGCAGGGCTCTCACCGTGCGATCGACCAGGTCTCGGGCACCGTTGCAGACCGCCGGGTCAACATCAGCTAGCAGTCCTCGAAGAGTCGACCGGAAGCGGACGCGGTCGGCCGAGGTGACACACGCTAGTTCGAACAGTGCGCCGCTGAGGATGCCGTTGAGGTGGTCGCCGTGCCGTGGATCTGCCATATGCCACGCCGCCGCGAACAGGCGCAGTGCCGGCCGATCGCCCCGTCGTAGCAAGGCTGCGGCGGTCACAGCGGTATCGCCAGGATCAAGCAGTAGGCGGCGCACCACGGCCCCCTGTATCCTTGTCCTATGGACATAGATAAAGGAGCCAGCGGTCGAGTGGACGGCAGCGCCGCCGCTTCCCCGCCTGGCGGGCACAGCGGAGGAAGAACGCCGCACGACCCCGGACAGCCTGCGCCGGGTTCGCCGATCGAGTTCCGGTTGGATCCAGGCTCCGGGGTACCGACCTACCTGCAGCTTGTGCACCAGGTGGAACACGCGCTACGGCTGGGCTACCTCAAGCACGGTGATCAGCTGCCGAAGGTCAGGGACGTGGTGGCCTCGCTGGCGATCAACCCAAACACGGTGCTGAAGGCGTACAAGGAACTGGAGACCAAGGGCCTGGCGGCCGGCCGGCCCGGCCAGGGCACGTTCATCCAGGCCACGCTGAGCCAGGTCGCACTGCCAGAGCTGACCGCGTTGCGCCGCTCCCTGTCGGGCTGGTTGGCCACCGCGGACGGGGCCGGGCTCGACCAGGACGGGATCGTGGCGCTGTTCGCCAGCACGCTGCGGGATTTCTATAAGCGCCGCAGCGGGTTGCGTACGCGTGGCGGCGCAGCGAGCGGCGAAACGGAGGGCGTCGCATGAACGTCGTCGAGGCTCATGGCCTGGGCAAGCGGTACGGCAGCGCTTGGGCGCTGCGGGAGTGCACGCTGGCGATCCCCGCCGGGCACGTGACCGCGCTGGTCGGCCCGAACGGCGCAGGCAAGACCACGCTGCTGAACCTGACGGTCGGCCTGGCCGTACCGTCCGCGGGTGCCGTCGCCGTGCTCGGCGGCTGGCCCGCCGGGTCCCCGGCGGCGCTGGACGGCATCGCGTACGTCGCCCAGGACACACCGGTGTACCCGAACCTGTCCGCCGACGACATGCTGCACCTGACCGGCAATCTGAACCGGCGCTTCGACCGAGCGTACGCGCGGGCCCGGCTGGCCGAGCTGGGCATCCCCTTGAATCGGAAGGTCGGCAGGCTTTCCGGCGGGCAGCGGGCGCAGCTCGCGCTGACGGTGGCGCTGGCCCGGCGGCCACGACTGCTGGTGCTGGATGAGCCGGTGGCGATGCTGGACCCGGTCGCCCGGCACGACTTCATGGCCACGGTACTGGCGGCGGCGGCCGACGACGGGATGTCCGTGCTGCTGTCCTCGCACGTGCTGGCCGAACTGGAGCGGGTGGCCGACTACCTGGTCCTGCTGTCCGCAGGCCGGGTGCAGATGGCCGGCGGGGTCGACGACCTGCTCGCCGCCCACCGGATGCTGACCGGGCCGGTCGCCGCGGCCGACCGGTACACCGACCGGCCGGTGGTGCACGCCCGCCGCGGCGAAGCACAGGCCCACCTGCTGGTCCGGGCCAGCGCCGACGATCCGGTCCCGCCCGGTTGGGAGGCGCACCCGGTCGGCCTGGAAGAACTCACCCTTGCCTACCTGCGCGAGCCCGGCGCGGCGGCGCTGCCCGGTCCGAGCCGCAGCCGGAACACCACAATGACGGAGGTGACCAGATGACCGCGCTAACTATGCCCGCCAGGCCGACACACGACAGCGGCCTGCGGCCGGTGCCGTGGCGGCGGATGGCCTGGGTCACCTGGCGGCAACACCGTGCGGCGCTGGGCGGCGTGGCCGTGTTCCTCGGCGCGTTCGCGATGTACCTGTGGCTGTCCGGCCTTCAGATGCACCACGCCTACGCGACCGACTGCCGCCCGGGAAGCTCACTCGCCTGCGGGGACTTCACCGGCAGATACGGCCCCACCGCGGTTCTCGTCAGCATCTTTCTCCAAGCGGTGCCGGCGCTGATCGGGGCGTTCATCGGGGTGCCAGTGCTGGCCCGAGAGATGGAGACCGGCACCTTCCGGTACGCCTGGACCCAGGGCATTGGCCGGTGGCGCTGGACGCTCGGCAAGCTGGTGCCGCTGGCGGTCGCGGTGGCAGCCGCAGCCGGGGCATTCAGCGCGCTGTCCTCCTGGTACAACCAGCCGTTCATCGCCGCGGGCTACGCGAACCCGTTCTCAGCCCGCTTGTTCGGCCTGAGCGGGATCGCGTTCGCCGCCTGGACCCTCGCAGCTTTCGCGATCGGCGCCCTGGCCGGGATGCTCATCCGCCGGGTCGTCCCCGCGATCGCCGCCACCTTGGCCGTCTACGCCGGACTCGCTCTCGCGACTGGCCTGTTCCTCCGCGAGCATTACATGACACCGCTGGTCACCAACAAACCCGACCTGCCCGGTTCCGCGTGGGCTGTGAGCCAGTGGTACACCAAGGACGGCAAGTTCGCGTTCCCCGCCCGGGGCTCCCAGCTCGTCAACGCCGTCGAGCAGCTCTGCAACGGGAACCGCGGCAGCGCTGCGACCGGCAGCCCCGCGCAGTGCCTCACCCAACACGGCTACACGCTATGGACCAACTACCAGCCCGGCAGCCGATTCTGGTCCTTCCAGTGGATCGAGGGCGGCTGGCTGCTCGCACTGTCCGTGCTGCTCATCGCCACAACCGTCTGGCTGGTCCGCCGCCGGGCAACCTGAATCATCCCGGCGTATTCCGGTCGGACCTGCAGTAGACAGTTTTCCTACGTCTGTGCGCCCGACGCCAGTTGCAGCGTCCCGGCCGGGACCCTGCAACTGGCGTCGGGCTATTTCAGCCGATCGTCCAGCCGCTTGAGGGCGGCCCGCTTCTCCTCCAGCGAGGCGTGAGTGTAGATCGTCATGGTGACTCCGATGTCCGCGTGACCCACGATGTCCCGGACGATGTGCGGCGGTACGCCGAGATCCAGTAGCAGGGTCACGCAACTGTGACGGAGATCGTGAAACCGCATCTCGCCCAGACCGACCGCCTCCCGCAGCGGGTACCAACTGCGCCGCAGGTTGTCCGGCTCGATCGGCGTGCCGGTGGCGCTGGTGAACACGTACCCGGTCGCCTGCCAGCCCGTACCGGCCCGCTTCGCCTCCTCCTTCTGGCGTTCCTTGTGCGCCTTCAGCGCTTCCACGCACAGGCCGATCAAGGGGACCGTGCGGCGAGACGTTCGAGTCTTGGGCAGGACGGCCCGCAGCTCTCCCCCGACTCGAAAGCGTGTGAGTGGTTGCTGACCCACCAAATTGACAATTGCTGCGCGTTTACGAGGTCGCGTAGGTCCTCCACCGTCAGCCACGGCTTGACGCGATGGATCATCCGGTGGCAGTTGGAGCAGATGAGGGCGACGTCGTTGAGCCGGGTTTCCGTCTCTCCCGTGACGTAGAGGAGCGTGCGGTGGGGCACTCGATGTCGTCGAGACCGCCCGGTGGTGTGCGCTGGGTGCAGGGGATCCAGGCCATAACAGCGCCGACGTTGGTGTGATGACCAGCACAGAACCGACCAGGATCATGCGTCTTCCGAGACGTGGCCGCTCTCCTGCCGTCCTCCGGCCGATGCCGGATCGGCGCCGGCCGGTCGGGGTCGAGGGTGGCCGTCGGGGTCGAGGGTGGCCGTAGCGCATCGGCGTGTCGACGCGTAGCGCCCTCGACGCCGGGCGGGTGGCGTAGAACCTCGGGCATCGGGGGGTGTCCCTATGGGTTTGGTCAAGCGGCGACGGGGCGGGGCTGGTAGGTGGTCTTGTCGCGGAGCATGGCGTGTAGGACGTCGATGCGGCGTCGGGCCAGGCAGATGAGGGCGGCGTTGTGTT